>NZ_JALHPM010000039.1:0-42814 GCF_022842525.1 Luteitalea sp. | reverse complement strand
TCGCGGGGCCGATGATCGCAGCCGCCCGGGGCGAGGCGCCGACCTACCTCACGCTGGACGGGCGCCGACTGGCGCTGACGGCCACGCAACTGCCGGCGGCCGACCGAGTCGCGGCGGTCATCGCGGTGCCCCTCGCCGACGTGCTGGCGCCCTTCGACCGCATCAGGCGCGTCGAGTTGCTCGCCGCCGTCGCCGCCCTGCTGCTGGCCGTCCTCCTTGGCGCCGTGCTGTCGCAGCAGCTCACGGCGCCCATCCGGATTCTCCTCGGCGCGACCGATCGCGTCAGGCGCGGCGACTACGACTTCACGGTGGACGTTCCCCATCACGACGAGTTCGGAACCCTGGCCGAGGGGTTCAACCAGATGACCGGGGGACTGCTGCTGAAGGAGCGCTACCGCAGCGTGCTCGACAAGGTCGTGTCGCCCGATGTCGCCGAGGCGCTGCTGAAGAGCGACCTCCGTCTCGGCGGCGAGACCCGCGAGGTGACGACGCTGTTTGCCGATGTGCGCGGCTTCTCGGCCATGACCGAGCACCACACGCCGGAGCAGGTGATCGACATGCTGAACGAATGGCTGGAGCTCGCCGCGGCCGCGATCGCCGCCGAGGGTGGCGTCGTCGACAAGTACGTCGGGGATCAGGTCATGGCGGTGTGGGGCGCACCGGTGGCCGATCCGCAGCATGCCCTGCACGCCGTGCGCGCCGCGCTGCTGCTGCGGAGCGTGACCGCCGAACTCGATCGCACGCGACGCGCGCGTGGCGAGGACCCGCTGGCAATCGGCATCGGGGTGAACACGGGGCCGGCGGTCGCGGGCAACTCCGGGTCGTCGACCCGCCTGAACTACACCGTGCTCGGCGCTTCCGTGAACGCCGCCATGCGGCTGTGCTCCGAAGCGCAGCCGGGAGAGATTCTGATCGGCGAGCAGACCTTCGAGCGGGTGCGCGACGCCGTCGACGCGGCGCCCCTGCCTTCACGGCTCGTGAAGGGCTTCTCGACCCCGATCGCCCCGTATCGTGTCGAGGGGTTGCGCGAGCCAGCACGAGGCCGTTCCGTCGGCGGTGCCATCGGCACCGCGCTGCTGGTCGGCACCTGCCTCGTCACCGCCGCCGCTCCGGCGCCGGCGCAGGTGTTCGATCAGCCGACGCTGGACCAGCGCGGCGTGCGCTACGACTCACCGGGCGGCCTCGTGCAGATCGTGCCCAGCGCCCGCATCGACGTCGACCTGTTCGTGCCGCAGGACGAGCCCGCCTGGCACCTGGAGGGCACCAACCCGTTCGTCGCCGGACGCGTGAGCCTGTTCACGGATGTCTTCATCGGACGCTACCTCTTCTTCTCGAGCGAAGTGCGCGTGGATCGCGGGCAGCCGGCGCGCAGCGGCCCGTTGCGCCTCCACCTGCAGCAGGCCTTCGTGCGCTACACGCCGGTGGTCGGCCGCGCGGTCAGCGTGCAGGCCGGCAAGTTCGTCTCGCCCTTCGGTGGCTACCCGGGGCGCGCCCACACGAAGGCCGACCCGTTCATCCGGCCGCCACTCGCCTACGACTACCGGACCGTGATGTCGGCCACCGAATTCCCGGCCGCCAACGACGGCGTGTTCACGTGGAAGAACCGTCCGGCCTTCAGGGCCGCGGGCCTGCCGATCGTGTGGGCCGTGCCGTACCCGATCGGCGCCACGCTGTCGGTCGGTGCGGGCCCGGTCTCGGCGACCGGCGGCGTGACGAGCAGCGCCGTCTCGGCCGATCCCGCCGACTGGGATCGCTGGCGCCTCGACGCGCCGGGTGGCCTTTCTGCCGTCGGCCACGTACGGTGGCGCCTCCGCCCCGAGGTCCAGGTTGCCGCCTCCTACGCCAACGGCGCCTACATGCGACCGACGGTCGACGCCCCGAGACAGGCCCAGGAGACCTGGGGCCTCGACGTGACGTTCGAGCGCGGACGGTATGCCGTGCGCGGCGAAGTGCTGGTCAACCGCTGGGAGGTCGCCAACGTGATCGAGGCGCCGCGGGATCTCTCGGGCTACGTCGAAGCCCAGGCCACGCTCACCGCAGGCTGGTTCGTCGCCATCCGAACGAACGCGATTACCTTCCGCGACCTGGCGACGTCGTCGGGCGCCCGTGACCGCTGGGACTACGACATGCAGCGGCACCAGATCGGCACCGGCTATCGTCTGGGCCGGAGCAGCGAGGTCAGGGCCGAGTACATGATCAACCGCACGGTCGGCCGCGAGGACCCGCGGGACGACCTGCTGTCGTTGCAGTGGAGTTTCACGTTCTAATCCGAGGGGAGGGCCGGCTCTCCGAGCCGGCCGCCACCAACGGCCCGTTCGGAGAACGGGCCCTACCCATCGTGGAACTGGATGCCATGGCTGACGAGTGCTGTCCGGGTGGAGACTGCGCCCCCCGCGTCGATCGACGGGACTTCGTGCGACTGGTGGGGCTGGGGCTGACGGGGGCCGCCGCCCCGGTGGCCGCCGCATCGCCGGCACGCGACGAGACGAGCGACACGCCCCACGTCACGACGACCGCCGCCGCCGCAGCTGACGTGGAGCGCCTGCTCGACGATCCGTCGTGGCCGTCGCTGCGCGTGTACGACCGTGACCATCTCGCACGCATCGCGCTGCCCCTCGGCGGGATCGGCACCGGCACGGTGTCCCTGGGCGGCCGCGGTGACCTGCGCGATTGGGAGGTGATGAACCGCCCGGGCAAGGGCTTCGTGCCGACGATGGCCGGTGCGGCGCCGTTCCTCGCGCTGTTCACGCAACGCGGCAGCGAGCCGTCCGTGTGCCGCCTGCTCGAAGGTCCTGTCTCCGCCGATCAGTACGAGGGCAGCCACGGGGCGCCCGGACCGAACCTGAACCTGCCACGCTTCCGGCAGGCCACGTTCGCGACGGCGTACCCGTTCGGCCGTGTGGTGCTGTCCGATCCGGATGTGCCGCTCGAGGTCCATCTGAAGGCGTTCAACCCGCTGGTGCCGACCGATGCCGACGCCAGCAGCCTCCCGCTCGTCTCCATCGTCGTCGAACTCCGCAACACCACGGCGGTGCCGGTGACGGCCGCGGTGTGCGCCACACTGCCGAATTTCATCGGCGTGGACGGCTCGCAGACGTCGAAGGACTGGAAGGGCGACCGGCAGGCCATTGGCGCGAAGGGCAACGTCAACGTGCTGCGCGACGGCGACGGGCTGCACGGGGTGTTCCTGTCGTCAGCGGGCGTCGATCCCCTGCACGAGGCCTTTGGCACCATCGCCCTGGCCACCACGGCCACGACGGGCATCTCGCGCCGCACGTCGTGGGTGGCGCCGCGCTGGGGTGTGCCGCTGCTCGACTTCTGGGACGACTTCTCGGCCGATGGCCGGCTCGACGCGCGAGCGAGTGACCCGAAGGTGGAGACGCCGGTGGCCTCGCTGGCGGTCACGCTGGAGGTGCCCGCAGGCGCCACACGCGAGGTGTCCCTGCTGCTGGCGTGGCACTTCCCCAACCGCTACACGTGGACGCCCGCCAACACGCCGCCATCGGGCGACGATCGGATCGGCAATCACTACTCGACCAGGTATGCCGACGCCTGGGATGTGCTGGCGCGCGAGACGTCCCGCCTCGACGGCCTGCGAACGCGCACGGCGACATTCGTCACCAGCGTGTGCCGCAGCGACCTCCCGGTGGTCGTCAAGGAGGCGGCGCTGTTCAACGTGAGCACGTTGCGCACGCAGACCTGCTTCCGCACGCCCGACGGCACGCTGTTCGGCTGGGAAGGCATCGCCGACTCCCAGGGCTGCTGTCACGGCTCGTGCACGCACGTGTGGAACTACGAGCAGGCCACTGCCTTCCTCTTCGGCGATCTCGCCTGGTCGATGCGTGAAGTGGAGTTCGGCCACGCCATCGACGACCAGGGGATGATGAGCTTCCGCGTGCACCTGCCGCTGGCCCGGGGCAAGGCCTTCGGCAAGGCGGCAGCCGATGGCCAGATGGGCTGCGTGATGAAGGTCTATCGCGACTGGCAGCTCTCGGGCCGCGAGGCCGACCTGCGGCGGCTCTGGCCGGCCATCCGTCGTGCGATGGAGTTCTGCTGGATTCCCGGCGGCTGGGACGCCGATCGCGACGGCGTGATGGAAGGCTGCCAGCACAACACGATGGACGTCGAGTACTACGGCCCGAATCCGCAGATGGGCCTGTGGTACCTCGGCGCACTGCGGGCCGCCGAGGAGATGGCCCGGCACCTCGGCGACACCGCGTTCGCGTCGACGTGCCGCGACCTCTACACGCGGGGCCGCACGTGGATCGATACGCACCTGTTCAACGGCGAGTACTACCAGCACGAGGTGCGACCGCCGTCGAGCGCCGACGCCGTGGCGCCCAGCCTGCTCGTGGGCATGGGCGCGGCCGACGTGACCCGTCCCGAGTTCCAGCTGGCCGATGGCTGTCTGGTCGACCAGCTCGTGGGTCAGTTCATGGCGCGTGTGTGCGACCTGGGATCGCTCGTCGACCCCGCGCATGCCCGGACGACGCTTCAGAGCATCCTCAGGTACAACCTGCGCGCCGACATGCACGGGCACTTCAACAACATGCGCGTCTTCGCGATGGCCGACGATGCCGCGCTGCTCATGGCCAGCTATCCGAAGGGCCGGCCGGAGAACCCGTTTCCGTACTTCACCGAGGTGATGACGGGCTTCGAGTACGCCGCCGCCGTCGGCATGCTGTACGAGGGGCTCGAAGCCGAAGGCCTGCGCTGCATCGGGATGATCCGCGCCCGCTACGACGGGCAGCGCCGCAACCCATTCGACGAGGCCGAGTGCGGCCACCACTATGCACGGGCGATGGCCAGCTGGGCGGCCATCCTCGCGATCACGGGCTTCCACTACTCCGCCGTCACGAAGACCTTCTCGATTGGTGGTCGCCTCGGCCGCTATCCCTGGTCCACCGGCCGCGCGTCCGGCGAGATGACCGTCGCCCGCGTCGCGCCGGATCGCCGCGAGCTCCGGCTGACGCTGCACGTCCACGAAGGCACCCTGGCCATCGAGCGGCTGCGGATCGACGGGCGCGGCGTGAGTCCGCTCGATCGTCCGCCGCTGGTGGCCGGCGAGCACTGGGAGGTCGTGATGTAGCCGTCGGACCCTGTCCGACGGTCGCCGGTGCCACCTGCGATAATGCTGGGGTGTCTCACACCGACCACCGCGCGGCGGCGCCCACTTCCGTGCGCTGCGCGGTCCTCACCATCTCTGATACCCGAACGCTCGACACGGACAGCGGCGGCGCTGCCCTCGTCTCGCTGCTCGAGGACCACGGCCACACCATCGTGATGCGGGGGCTCGTGAAGGACGACCCGAGCGCCGTGCAGCGCTGGGTCCAGGCACAGCGGTCACGCGACGACGTCGATGCGATCCTCACGACGGGCGGCACGGGCGTCGCCAGGCGCGACAACACGCACGAAGCCATCATGACGATGCTCGACAAGCCCATCCCCGGCTTCGGCGAGCTGTTCCGGATGCTCAGCTACCAGGAGATCGGCGCGGCGGCGATGCTGAGTCGCGCGTGTGCCGGCATCTCGCAGTGCCGCGTGGTCATCGCCCTTCCGGGCTCGGTCCATGCGGTGCGGCTGGCCATGGACAAGCTGGTGCTGCCCGAGCTCGGGCACCTGGTCCGCGAAGCGCGGCGGTGATCGAGGGTGCGGCCCGCTCGGAGAGCGGGCCCTACCCCACAGAGGGGTCGTGGGGCACGGCGTGGCGGGGCACCCGGACGACGAACGACGTCCGCCCGTCGGTACTGCATCCGGTGACGCTGCCGCCGTGTGCGCGCACGATCTGGTCGACGATGTAGAGGCCGAGTCCGGTGCCGCGGGTCGTGCTGCTCGACGTCACGAAGGGCGTGAAGAGCGCGGTGGCGATCTCGCTCGGGATGGTGCCGGGGTTGGTGACTTCCAGGCGGACTTCCGCCGGGTCGTCGCCGCTCACCCGGACCTGCACCGCCGTGTCGTGGTCGCCGTGCGTGGCGGCGTTGCCGAGCAGATTGGAAATCACCTGCAGCAGGCGGTCGGGATCCCACGTGCCGGCCGTGTCGCCACTGCGCTGCATCTCGAACGTCTGCCGATCGTGGAGTTCGGCGATGGCCGTGTCGCACAGCACGGCGAGGTCGGTGACACGCGGGCGAATCGGCAGATTGCCGAGGCGGGCTGCACCGAAGTCGAGCAGCTGCGCGATCAGCCGCGTCATCCGGCCCGACGCCGACTGGATCGTCGCCACCATCCGCTGCAACGTCTGGTCGTCGCGTGTCCGCAGGCGGAGCACCTCGGCCGACGAGATGATGGCGCCGAGCGGCGTGCGGAGATCGTGCCCGAGCACGCCGAAGAGCATCTCGGACATCCGCACGAGCTGCCGATGCTCCTCGAGCTGCGCGGCCAGCAACTGACGCTGGCGGAACAGCTCGGTGAACACCTGCACCTTGCTGCGCACCAGCGCCACGTCCAGCGGCTTGAACAGGAAGTCGACGGCGCCGGCCTCGTAGCCGCGGAACAGGCGCGCCGACTCGGGCGCCGCCGCCGTGAGGAAGATGATCGGGATGTGCCGCGATCGTTCGGCGCCGCGCATCAGCTCCGCAAGCTCGAAGCCGTTCATGCCCGGCATCTGCACATCGAGCAGCGCCACGGCGATGTCGTCGTGCCGCAGCAGGATCTCGAGCGCCTCCGGGCCGCCCGAGGCCCGCAGCACCCGCAGTCCAGGTTCGGCGAGCAGCGCCTCGAGCACCTCGAGGTTGTCGGGGATGTCGTCGACGGCGAGCACCGAGACCGGGGCGATGGCCCCGTCGGGGCGCGACGCACGTCCGGCGAGCAGGGCGGCGTCAGCCACGGCGTGTGCCCCAATCGGCCAGGATGCGGCCCATGCTGGCCGGGTCGAGCGTGACGTGCGGCGCGAGTTCCAGGGCGGCCCGCGGCATCACGGCAACCTGGGCGGTCTCGGGGCTCTGCACCCACGTGTGGCCGCCGGCCTCGCGGATGCTCGCCAGTCCCAGCGCGCCATCGCGGCTGGCGCCCGAGAGCAGGATGCCGAGCACACGGTCGCCGCGGGACTCGGCCGCGGACTCGAAGAGCACGTCGATCGAGGGCCGCGAGTAGTGCACGGCCTCGTCCACCGACAGCGCCAGTGTCCCGTCGTGCTCGATGAGCAGATGATAGTCGGGCGGAGCGAAGTACACGGTCGCCGGCTGGAGCGTCATCTTGTCCTCCGCCTCGCACATCGTGAGGGCACTCGTCTGGGCGAAGAGTTGCGGCAACGCACTGCGGCGATCGGCCGGCACGTGGACCACGACGACGACCGGCACCGGCAGGTCCGCGGGCAGGGGTGGCAGCAGTTGCATGAGCGCATCGACGGCGCCAGCCGAGGCGCCGATGACGATGACGGACGGCGGGTGCAGCCGCAGGGTGTCGACGAGGGCCTCGTTCACGCCAGCCTCCGGTACAGGCGCTGCTCGCGGGACACGACCTCGAACGACCTGGCGGTCGCGAACCCGTGCAGGCTCTCGCGCGACCCGATGCCGAGGAACCCGCGCGGCACCAGGGCATCGTGGAACAGCTGGACGGCCCGGGCCTGGAGCACCCGATCGAAGTAGATCAGCACGTTGCGACAGGACACCAGTTGCACCTCGGCAAAGACGGCGTCGGTGGCGAGGGAGTGATCCGAGAACGCGACCCTGGCCCGCAGCCGTCGATCGAAGACCACGCGATCGTACGCTGCCGTGTAGTAGTCCGACAGCGACCGCGTGCCGCCAGCCGCCTGGTAGTTGCGGGTGAAGCCCGGCACCCGCGCCTGCGGGTACACGCCGGCCTCCGCCGTACGCAGTGCCTCCGGGTTGATGTCGGTGGCGTAGATGAGCGCCCGGTCGAGCAGGCCGAGCTCGTCGAGGAGGATGGCGATCGAATGCACCTCCTCGCCCGTGCTGCAGCCGGCGACCCAAATCTTCAGGGACGGATAGGTCGCGAGCATCGGCAGCACGTCCTGGCGCAGGGCGGTGAAGTAGGCCGGATCGCGGAAGAAGTCGCTGACAGGCACCGACAGCATCGTCAGCAGCCGGGTGAACAGGTCGACATCGCGCAGCAGCGCTTCCTGCAGCAGCGACATCCGCTCGACACCGAGGCGTCGCATGGCGCTGGTCACGCGCCGCCGGAGCGAGGCGCGGGCGTAGTGCCTGAAGTCGTAGGAGTAGCGCCGCCAGATCGCCTCGAGCAGGAGTTCGAACTCGACGTCGGCGGCCCGGTCGTCCGGCGTCGTCTCGACGCCGGTCACCGGGCCATCCACACGCGACAGAGCGACACGAGCTTGTCGACGTCGATCGGCTTGGCCATGTAGTCGTTGGCCCCGGCCTCGAGACACTGATCGCGGTCCTCGCGGCGCGCCTTGGCCGTGAGCGCGATGATCGGCACCTCCCGCAGCGCCGGCTCGGCGCGGATCGCCCTGGTCGCGGTCAGCCCATCCATCTCGGGCATCATGATGTCCATCAACACCAGGTCTGGGCGCTCGGCCCGCGCGAGGTCGACGGCCTCACGCCCGTTGCGCGCGATGACCATGGTCGCGCCGCGCGGCTCGAGCACCGCCGACAACGCGAAGATGTTGCGAACGTCGTCTTCGGCCAGCAGGATGCGACGTCCCTCGAAGATCTCGTCGCGCTCGAGGGCCGCGCGCAACATCCGCTGCGATGCCGTCGGCAGCGTCGACTCGACCCGATGCAGGAACAGCGTCACCTCGTCGAGCAGGCGCTCGGGCGAGCGCGCACCCTTGACGATGACCGAGCGCGAGTAACGGCGGAGGCGCTCCTCATCGGCCGCCGAGAGGGCGCGGCCCGTGTAGATGATCACCGGCGGAAAGGCGTGCGTCTGGCTCGCGCTCATGGCATCGAGCACGTCGAAGCCAGTGGCATCGGGCAGGCTGAGATCGAGCACGACGCAATCGTAGGTGATGTCGCTGAGCCGCTGCAGTGCCTCGCGTCCGGTACCGACGTCGTGCAGTTCGACGCCCTCGAGCTGCAGCAGCGCCACCATGCTCGAGCGCAGCGCCTCGTCGTCTTCCACGATCAGCAGGCGACGCACGCTGCGCTGGGTCTGGGCCTCGATGCGACGCACGCTCTCGAGCAGCGTCTCGCGCGTCGCCGGCTTGACCGCATAGCCGACGGCGCCGAGCGCGAGCGCCGTCTGCGTGTGGTCGTCGACCGACATCATGTGCACGGGAATGTGCCTCGTGGACCGCGTCCGCTTGAGGCGGTCCAGCAGCGCCAGTCCCGAGCCGTCGGGCAGGCTGACGTCGAGCAGGATGCCGGTCGGGCGCAGTTCGGTGGCCAGCCGGAAGCCTTCGTCGGTCGTGCTGGCCACCACGCCGTCGAACTCGAGTTCGTGCGCCAGGTCGTAGAGGATGCCGGCGAAGGCCGGGTCGTCCTCGACGATGAGCAGCAGACGATCGGGACGTGCCAGCGACCCGCGGTCGTCCAGGACGGCCGGCGCCGAGAGCGCGGGCGGCCGCGCCTGGGCACGCCGCACCGGCATGACGGGCGCGACGGTGGCCGTGGTTGCCGCCACGGCAGGAGTCGCGGCGGCCGACTCGGGACGCGGCACGTGGTGTTGCGGCACCACCAGGCTGAAGCGACTGCCCTGCCCGACCACACTCTCCACGAGCAGCTCGCCACCGAGCAGGTGGGCCAGCTGCCGCGAGATCGACAACCCGAGTCCGGTGCCACCGAAGCGACGTTGCGTGCTGCTGTCGACCTGGCGGAACGCCTCGAAGATGAGGTCGATCTTGTCCGGCGGGATGCCGGGGCCGGTGTCCTGGACGTGCAGGGCCACGGCGCCGTCGGTCGTCGCCTCGATGCGCAGCCGCACGTGGCCGGTCACGGTGAACTTGCAGGCGTTCGAGAGCAGGTTGACCACGACCTGCTGCAGCCGGACGGCGTCGGACGTGATGGACCGAGGCGCGTCGTCGGACACCTCGACCGAGAAGTCGAGGCCGCGATCGCGGGCGATGGGCTCGAAGATCTCGCGCAGGCCGTCCGCCAGCGTGTGCAGATCGATCGTCTCGATGCTCAGATCGGTGCGGCCGGACTCGATGCGGGCGAGATCGAGGATGTCGTTGATCAGCGTGAGCAGGTGCGACCCCGACGAGTGGATCGTGTTGGCGAAGCGCACCTGCTCGGCACTCAACCCGCCGCCGCGATTGTCGGCCAGCAGTTTGGCGAGGATGAGCACGCTATTGAGCGGCGTCCGCAGCTCGTGCGACATGTTGGCGAGGAACTCGGACTTGTACTGACTGGCCTGCTCGGCCCGCGCGGCGGACTCTGCGAGCGCCTGCTGCTGCACTTCGAGTTCCTGCGTCTGGCTCTCGAGCTGGGCGTTGGTGGCTTCGAGTTCGGCCTGCTGCTCCTGCAGGCGCGACTGGCTCGTCTTGAGCGCGAGGCTCTGTTCCTCGAGCTCCTCGTTGGCCACCCGGAGTTCTTCCTGCTGCGCCTGCACTTCGTCGCGCTGCCGTTGCGTCTCCACCAGCAGCGACCGCACGCGTTCGCGGAAGGCGGCAGTCCGCAGGGCGATGGCGGCGCTGGCGGCGACGCGTTCGAGCAGGTCGCGGGCGAAGGTGTCGGGCCGCTGGTTCAGCGCCAGCTCGAGGATGCCGTAGCGCTCGTCGTCGACCGCCAGCGGCATCAGCGCGAGATGACGCGGCGCCCCGCTGGTGAGGGCCGTACTCATCCTGAACGCTTCGGACGGCACGTCCTCGACCACGTGCCACTGCCCCGAATCGATGACCTGTCCGATCAGCCCGTCGCCCCGGTAGACTTCCGTCGGCAGCACCTGGACGTCGACGCCATCCGAGGCCGTCAGGCGGAAGACGCGCTGGTCGTCCGAGGCATAGATCGCCGAGGCCGGCGCCGACAGGGCTCGACCCACCACGCGGAGGGTCCGCCGCGACAATTCGTCGACGCCCGCCTCGCCCTGCAGTTCGCGCAGCAGTTCGCCATGCACACCGCGCAGCCGCGATTCGTAGTGCATCGCGTTGCGGGTGATGAGCAGCTGGCGGGTCAGCACCGCCACCGGCCAGATGACGAACATGCCGAAGATGCGGTTGGCGTAGCCGACGCCTGGAATCGTGTGTGCGTCGGTGATGGTGGTGAGCCCGACCAGCGCGGTGATGAGCGCCGCCCCGAAAATGGGGGCGTCCACGGACGGGCCGAGCAGCGTCAGCGCCAGTGGCACCAGGTACAGAATCCAGACGGAGACGCCGAGCGGCGTATACCAGTCGGCGACGAACACCGGCATGGCGGTGAGCAGCAGGAGAGCGTAGAAGAGCGCAGGACGTTTGACGTTCACGGGGCGTTCCGGGACATCCGGTAGCGCGATCATTACTCACGACGCGGATTCGGGAAACCCTTCACTAACTCATCTATAATGCGGACGATGCCGGGAACGACCAGCGCGCATGGCGGCATGCGGCCTTTCGGGGCCGTCGTGCCGTTCGAGGAGGCGCGGCGCCTCATGCTCGACACCGCAGCGCCGGTCGAGGGGTGCGATACCCTCGACCTGACCGCCGCCGCGGGCAGACTGCTGAGCTTCGACATCGCCGCGCCGTTCGACGTGCCGGGCTTCGATCGGTCGGCGATGGACGGCTATGCCGTGCGGGCGCGTGACCTTGCCACGGCATCCGCGGCGGCGCCGGTGTGGCTGACGCTCGTGGGACGGGCGCGCCCCGGCGGGGTGTTCGACGGCGTGGTCGGCGAGGGCGACTGCGTGGACATCGCCACGGGAGCACCGATCCCGGTCGACGCCGACGCCGTCGTCATGGTCGAGCGCACGCATCGCGATCAGGGGCGCGTGCGGTTCACGCACCCAGCCGCCCCCGGCGACCACGTCTCGCGGCGCGCCAACGACGTCGCCGCTGGCGCCGTGGTGCTGCGCGCTGGCGAGGTGCTGACGCCGGCGCGCCTCGGAGTGGCGGCCTCCTTCGGCCTGCGCACGGTGCAGGTGCGTCGACGTCCCGTGGTCGCCCTGGTGTCGAGCGGCGACGAGTTGCTCGAGGCCACCACGCACGACGGTGCGCCAGGCCCCGGCCAGATCTACGACGCGAATCGGACGATGCTGGCGGCGATCTGCGAGGCGGCGGGCGCCACGGTGCGCGTGCTGCCCCTGGTGCGCGACGCCATGGCGCACTGGCGCGCGGCCTTCGATGCCGCCGCCGGGGCGGACCTGATCGTCTGTTCGGGCGGCAGCTCGGTGGGGGAGCAGGACTTCGGATCCGACATCCTGGCCGAACGTGGCGAGGTGATCTTCCACGGCATCGCCGTCAAGCCGGGCAAACCGACGGCGTTCGCACGCATCGGCCAACAGCTCGTATTGGCCATGCCCGGCAACCCGACGTCGTGCCTGTCCAATGCCTACGTCCTGCTGCGACCGCTCGTGCGACACCTGGCGGGACTGCCGCCGCTCCACGAGCAGACGCGCGAGGCAACACTCACACGCGAGCTCAAGAGCCCCGTGGATCGCCTGCAGTTCTATCCCGTGCGCCTCGAGGGGACGCGGGCCATCCCCGTCTTCAAGGGGTCGGGCGATGTGACCAGCCTGTCGGACGCCGATGGCTACGTCAGCGTGCCCCTCGGCGTCTCGCACGTCGCCGCCGGCACGCCGGTCCTCGTCACGCTGTATTGAGCCGTCGTCACGCCGTCTTCGTCCGTAGCCGTCGACGTTCCACCTTCGCCAAGGCTACGGCGGACAAGTCAGGTCGTCGGCCCGTGATCCCCCGCGGACGCGCCTACCGCTTCGCTCGCCGATCCATCGGATCGGGCAGCGCCTCGAGGTACGTGAGGAGGTCGGCCAGCTCGGTCGGCGAGAGCAGCGCTTCGAGACCAGGCGGCATCGCCGAGAACTCCACGGGTTCCACCGCCACCACGGTGCTGCGCGGGATGCGCAGCGAGGCCCCCGGACCGGTCTCGATCACGAGAGCATCGGGAAACTGCGCCTTGAGCACGCCGGTGTTCTCACCCGTCTTCGTGCGGACGCGCCAGGTCTCGTACTCGCGGGCGAAGCTCGCACTCGGGTAGAGGATCGCTTCCAGGATGTCGTGACGCGCGCGAATCTCGCCGATGTTGCTCAGGTCCGGGCCGAAGGCGGCGCCCTGGCTGCCGACGGCGTGACACGTCGCGCACGTGGCCTTGCCGAAGAACAGCCGACGACCGGCGTCGATGTCGCCGCGCCCGAGACTCGCCTCGATCGACTCGAGTCGCTTGAGGCGGGCGTTCTGTCGCTGGCGCAACGCGAGCATCAGCGGCGCCGCGCTGGTCGGGACGGGCTCGGGGAACCGGGCGAGCCGCGCCGCGAGGTCGCGCTCCGACAGCACGTCGAGACGATCGGTGGATCGCTCGAGCGCGCGCACGAGCGCCGTGCCCACGGCGGCACTGGTGGTGCGATCGAAGGCGGTCACCAGGCGGGGCAGGACGAACGCGTCGGCCGCGGCGACCTCCGTCTCGGCCAGCGTGATCAACTGCGGATCGGTCAGCGCCGCCTGCGCGAGGATGCCGGCGGCCTGCTGGCGGATCGGCGCCGGCTGTGCCGTGTCGAGCTGCGACCGCAGCCAGGCATACGCGGCGGGCTCCAGTGCCGGCCGCACGAGCACGAGCGCCTCCATGGCGTCGAACCGCTGCGCGAGCGGCGCCGACGGGTCCGACGCGATGCGGGCGAGGTCGCCGGCCAGCGCGTCGATCCGGCGCGCCGCGACCAGGCGCATGGCGCGGGCCCGGACGGCCTCGTCACCGCTCCCGAGCTGCACGCGCACCGCCTCGACCCACACGTCCGGCATCTTCGCCACCGGGCACGCCTGGACGACATCGAAGAGCACCGGGAGGGCGGCCTCGCCGAGCCGGCCGTCACCACGCCCTCCCAGGCCCGTGGCGACGAACGCCTGCACGTCGCCGTCCCGGCACACACTCACCATCACGTCGCGCAACACCGCGGTGTCCGCCTCGCTGAGCGTGGGGCGATCGAGGCGGGCGCGTACGCCCGCGACGATCAGGTCGGACCAGCCGGGATGATGCGAGGCCGCCCAGATGCCGGTCCTCCAGAGCGCATCGTCGGCGGACGCGAGGAACGGCCGCACGTGCTCCTGCTTGAGATGCGGCCGTGTCTGCGGGTCCGCTCCGGCCATCTGGTCAAGGGCGATGAGTGCCGCGCGGCGTTCGCTGGTCGACGATGAGGTGAGCGCGGTGACCAGCGGCGCCGGCTGGCGCAGGGTCATCAGGGCGTGGATGACGGCATGCTCGACGAAGCGATCCGCAGGGTCGCGTGACGCCTTGAGCAGTGCGGGCACGGCGTCGGTGTTGCCAATCTGCCCGAGCGCGATGGCCGCCTGCCGGCGGACCGCCGGCGCGTCGGTGACCACGGCGCGCAGCAGGACGGGCAATGCCGCGTCGTCTTTCACCAGGCCGACGCTGCGGATGGCCGCGGTGCGCACGACCGGGTCGCGGTCGGCCAGCGACGCACGTACCGCCTCGCGGGCGGCCGGTGTGCCGATGCGATGCAGCGCGAAGACGACGTCGGCGCGGGTCTCGACGTCCGAGGCCGTGCGACGAGCGCCTGCGAGGACCGGCACCGCCGCGTCGCCGAGGCGCACGAGCTGCGCCAGCGCACGATCGCGGACGACCGGCCGCCGATCCGCGAGCATGCCGCCGAGGCGCGCCGGCGTCTGGGTGTCGAACCGGATCTGCTGGCCGCGGGGATCGGCAACCGTCGACGCACCAGTCCGGCGGATCCGGTAGATGCCGCCGGCAATCTCAGGCTTGGCGACGCGCGACAGCGGGCAGCCCTTGATGAACCAGCCGCCGGTCTCGATGACGATGAGGCTGCCGTCGGCATCCTGCAGCACGTCGGTCGGGTGCGAGTCGGCGCCAGTGGCCGTCATGAACGGCAGGTCGTCGGTGCGATACGTGGAGCCGCTCGGCGAGACCACGTGGCGCATGATGCGGCCGGTGTTGAACTGGGCGCTGAACAGGTTGCCGTGGACGTCCGGGCCGAGCGCGGTGCCGCGATAGCGCACCAGTCCCGACGGCGCCACGCGCGCCAGCATCGTCATCGGCGGCAGGTAGTCGCCGGTGAGGGGCAGCCGGTCGGCGGCGATGACCTCGTTGGGCTTGGGGTAGACGCCGCCCTCGACCCAGTGCATCAGCGCGTCGCGCAGGCCGTCGCGCGGCTCGATGAAGTAGGTCATCGTGCCGATGGTGTCGCCCGACGGCATGAAGATCATCTCGATCGCGTTGTCGAAGCCGCCGCCGGCGATCCATTCGAGGCCGCTGCCATCGGGCCGCACGCGCCAGATGCGGGCACCCTTGCCCTCGAGCGTGTCGCCTTCCTTGCGGGTGATGCGGAAGCCGCGACGCGCGTCGGTCAGGTAGAGCCAGCCGTCGGGTCCGAGAAAGGGGCCGCCGAGGGCCGCGCCGTTGACGTTCAGCGTCCAGCCGGTGACCACCGTCTCGCGCTCGTCGGCGACGAGGTCGCCGTTGGTGTCCTTCAGGCGCAGCAGGTGCGGTGCGGCCGAGACGAACAGGCTGCCGTCGACGAAGGCGCCGCCCTTCGGGAACGGCAGTTTGTCGGCGTACATCGTGCTGCGGTCGTAGGTGCCGTTGCCGTCGACGTCCTCGAGCACGCGGATGTGATACGACGGCCTGGCGAGCATCTCCTCGGTGGTCATCGTGTTCGGCTCGGTGGACTCGAACACGAACAGGCGGCCGTGGTCGTCCTGCACGCCGAACATCGGGTATGCCAGCAGATCCGGGCCCGCGATGCGCTCGATCGTGAAGCCATCGGGCACCTTCAGGTGCAGACCGCCGGCGGCCGGCGTCTGCCGGATGGCATGACTCGAGATGGAGAGGAGGGAGACGACGATCGCCGGGACGAGCGCGACGAGGACGCGGACCTGCAGGGCGGGACGGATCATGGGCGACGGCCTACAGCCTACCCGAGGAGCGCCCTGGACGAGCTTCTGTAGACTCGCGGGCATGTCTCCCGGCCGTCGTGCCCTCCTCCTGCTCCTGTGCCTGGGCCTCTTGGCGTGCGGACGGACTGCAGCTCCGGCGCCAGACCTCATCGTCGTCAACGGCCTCGTCTGGACCGGCGATCGCGACCGTCCGGAGGCCGAGGCGCTGGCCATCCGCGACGGCCGGATCGTCGCCGTCGGGACCACCGACACGATGCGCGCGATGGCGTCGCCGGCCACGCGCGTCATCGACGTCCAGGGGCGTCGTGTCGTGCCCGGCTTCAACGACGCCCACTGGCACCTGCCGCTGCGACGCCCCATCGACCTGTCGGGCGCCGGCACCGTGCAGGAAATCCAGCGCCGACTGGCGACGGCACGCGCCGGCGGCACGTCCGCCGAGTGGGTGCTCGGCCGCGGGTGGGGCCCGACGGACTTCCCTGGCCGCGAACCGCACCGACGCGTGCTGGACGCCGACTTCCCGGCGCGGCCCGTCCTGTTGACCGATCGCGACGGCCATCAGGTGCTCGTCAACGGGCACGTCCTGGCACTCGCCGGTATCACGCGCGACACGCCGGATCCGCCGAACGGCCGGATCGTGCGCGACGCCACCGGCGAACCCACCGGACTGCTGCAGGAGGCGGCGATGGCGCTCGCGCAGCGACTGCTGCCGGCCGTGACGCCCGACGAGGCCGACGAGGCGGTGCTGGGCGAGTTGCAGCAGGCGGCGGCATTCGGCCTGACCTCGGTCCAGGACGCCAGCGCCAGCGACGCGGGAGGACTGCGTGTGGCGGCCTACCAGCGGGCGGCGCGCGCAGGCACACTGCCTATCCGCGTGCGCGCGTCGATGCCGTTCGAGAAGGGCGTCACCGAGCAGCGGCTCGCGGAGTTGATCCGGCTGCGCGACGCGCATCAGGACGGCTGGCTGTCGTTCGGGATCGTGAAGGGCATGCTCGACGGCACGGTCGACGCGCACACTGCGGCGATGCTCGAGCCGTTCGCCGACCGGCCGACCGAGTCGGGCCTGCCGATGTGGGACCAGGCCTCGCTGAATGCGACAGTGGCCGCGTACGACAAGGCCGGGCTGCAGGTGCAGTTGCATGCCGTCGGCGACCGCGCCGTCCGCATGGCCCTCGACGCCTACGCGCACGCCGCGCGCGTCAACGGCACGTCCGGGCGTCGGCATCGCATCGAGCACGTGGAAGTGGCGTCCGCCGCGGACCTCCCCCGCTTCCGTCAGCTCGGTGTCATCGCGTCGACGCAGGCCATGTTCGCGAGCCCCGACGCGGTGACGCTCGGCAACTTCGCACCCGCCCTCGGGCCGGCACGCGCCTCCCGCGCCGACGCCTTCGCACTCTTCGACGAGGCCGGCGCATCGCAGGCCTTCGGCAGCGACTACCCCGTCTTCACCATGGAGGCGATGCGCGGGATTCATGCGGCCGTGACGCGACAGTTGCCGGACGGCACGCCGGTGGGCGGCTGGTATCCGCGCAACCGGATCGACGTTGCCACGGCGCTGCGCCACTACACGGCGGGCGCGGCCTACGCCAGCCGGGACGACCACGAGAAGGGCACGCTCGCGCCGGGCCGGATGGCCGACTTCGTGGTCCTGTCCGAGGACGTCCTCGCCATCGCCCCGGAGCGGCTGTGGGCCGTCAAGGCGATGGTGACGGTGGTGGGTGGCGCGGTGCGGTGGGGCCCGCAAGGTGGGTAGGGCCCGCTCTCCGAGCGGGCCGCCCCTCGTGATGCCTAGAACAGCTTGTTGACGGCGTCCCAGTTCACCACGTTCCACCACGCGGCGATGTAGTCGGGGCGCTTGTTCTGGTACTTCAGGTAGTACGCGTGCTCCCACACGTCGATGCCGAGCACCGGCGTCTTGCCTTCCATCAGCGGGCTGTCCTGGTTGGGCGTGCTGACGATCTCGACGCCGCTGCCGCTCTTGATCAGCCAGGCCCAGCCGCTGCCGAAGCGGCCGACGCCGGCCTTCGAGAAGGCCTCCTTGAACGCGTCGAAGGAGCCGAACTTGGCGTTGATGGCCTCGGCCACCGCGCCGGTCGGCGCGCCGCCCGCGTTGGGCGCCATCAGCGTCCAGAAGAACGCGTGATTGGCGTGCCCGCCGCCGTTGTTGCGCACGGCGGTGCGGATGTCCTCGGGGATCGCGTTCATGTCGGCGATCAGCTGCTCGATCGGCTTGCCCTGCAGCTCCGGGTACTTCTCGAGCGCGGCATTCAGGTTGTTGACGTACGCCTGATGATGCTTGCCGTGGTGGATCTGCATCGTCTGCTCGTCGATGAACGGCTCGAGCGCGTTGTGGGCGTAGGGAAGCGGCGGAAGTTCGTAAGCCATATCGTGGTTCTCTCCTGGGCCTTGGGCCCTGAGCCCTGGGCCTCGAGTCAATTGGTTCTGAGCCGTGAGCCCTGAGCCTTGGGGCTACTGAATCGTGAGCATTCTATCGAGCGCCACCCGCGCCCAGTGCTTGGTGGCCTCGGGCACGACGATCTGGTTGTGGACGACACCGTCGAGCATGCCGTCGAGCACCCAGAGCAAGTGGTTCGGCGACACCCGGAACATCGTCGAACACAGGCACCCGAACTGGTCGAGCGTGATGACGGTCTTGTCCGGGGCGACTTCGTTGGCGAGCCGGTTGACGAGATGGATCTCGGTGCCGACCGCCCAGATCGACCCGGGCGCCGACTCGCGCACCCTGGCGAGGATGTGCTCGGTGGACCCCGACTCGTCGGCCGCCTGCACGACGGCCAGCGGCACTTCGGGGTGCACGATCACGCGGATGCCAGGGTGGAGCTTGCGAATGTTGGCGATCTGCGCCGGCGTGAACCGGGTGTGTACCGAGCAGTGCCCCTTCCACAGCAGCAGGCGGACGTCCGCGAGCGCCTCAGGGGTATGACCGCCGCCGATCTCCTCCGGATCCCAGACGACCATCTGCGCGAGCGGCACGCCCATCTTCCAGGCGGTGTTGCGGCCGAGATGCTCGTCGGGCATGAAGAGGATGCGCCGGCCTCGCGCCCAGGCCCACTCGAGGGTGGCCCTGGCGTTGCCCGACGTGCAGATCGTGCCGCCGTGCTCGCCGACGAACGCCTTGATGGCCGCCGACGAGTTGATGTAAGTGACGGGAATCACGTCGGTGATGCCCATCGCCTCGAGTTCGCGCCAGCAGATCTCGAGCTGCTCGATGTCGGCCATGTCGGCCATCGAGCAGCCGGCCGCGAGGTCGGGCAGCGAGACCTTCTGGTGGTCGGCGCCGAGGATGTCGGCGCTCTCGGCCATGAAGTGGACGCCGCAGAAGATGATGAACTCGGCCTGGCTGCGGGCCTTGCACTCCCGGGACAGCTTCCAGGAGTCGCCGATGACGTCGGCGTGCACCAGCACCTCGTCGCGCTGGTAGTGGTGGCCGAGGATGAGGAGACGGTCGCCCAGGGCGGCCTTGGCGGCCCGAATCCGCTGCGCCATCTCCTCCTGCCCGAGGCCGAGATAGCGATCCGGCAGCGGCTGGCGCTGCGACAGGCTGGATTGCTCGTATTCGGTCAGGACCTTGACATCCATGCTGGTTCCGATCGTAGCACTGGCGGTCTATACTGAAGGTCTTTCCGTTGGAGGAGGGGCCATGGCGAACGCCACGCATCCTGGTGAAGGCAAGAAGCCTGAAGAGTTCCGCAACTACGCCGCCGAGGCGCGCAGCAGTGTCCGTGAGTTCTACCGGCTGAACCACACGCACCAGACGCTGGACTTCGTGCTGGCCAAGAAGAAGGAGTACCTGACGCTCGACCGCATGGAGATGACCGTGTGGGAAGCGCTCGAGTACATGAACCAGCTGGTCGACGACAGCGACCCCGACGTCGACTTCACGCAGATCGAGCACGCGATGCAGACGGCCGAGGCCATCCGCGCCGCGGGTCAGCCGCGCTGGTTCCAGCTGACGGGCCTGGTGCACGACCTCGGCAAGGTGCTCTGCATCTGGGGCGAGCCGCAGTGGGCCGTGGTCGGCGACACCTTCCCGGTGGGCTGCAAGTTCTCCGACAAGTGCGTCTACCCGGAGTTCTTCGAGCTCAACCCCGACTCGAAGAATCCGGCACTGATGACCGACACCGGCATCTACGCCGAGCACTGCGGGCTGGACAACGTGCACCTCTCGTGGGGGCACGACGAGTACATCTACCACGTGTTCAAGCACCACATCCCGGAAGGCGGCCTGTACGCGCTCCGGTATCACTCGTTCTACCCGTGGCACAAGGAAGGTGCGTACACGCACCTCACCAACGAGAACGACCGCGAGTGCATGAAGTGGGTCAAGGCCTTCAACCGCTTCGACCTCTACTCCAAGGGCGACGCGCGCCCGAACGTGGCCGAGCTGACGCCGTACTACAAGGACCTGATCGACGAGTTCGCGCCCGGCAAGCTGAAGTGGTAGCTGGGTAGGGGTCGAACCCAGAACACACGAAGGCGCGTCCACCCGGACGCGCCTTTCGTGTGTCTGGCGACCCGTGGGCCTTCGTCATCCGGCCTTCGGCCTTCGTGGTTCGGCATTCGGCATTGCCGGCATCGCGGCATTTCCCGGTACCATCCCCCCATGGCCCTCGACGAACGCGCCTTCTTCACGGAAAAGCCCGAGACGCGCCCGTCGCGTCACCAGTGTCCCCGGTGCAAGCGCACCCACGAGTACGGCGTCCGCTGGGTGCGTCGGACGAAGAAGGACCGCCTGCCCGGTGGCGCCGACGAGGTGGACCGCGCCAGGTTCGCCAAGCTCCGCGACTACCTGCTGCGCGTCGAGGACGAGGTCACCTGCAAGGAGTGCGGCAAGCGCTTCGAGATTCCGTCGCAGCAGTCGCTCGTGTTCGTCGACCAGATGGCCGGCCTGCCCAACGACGAGGACCTCGAGCGCGAGATCGCCGCCGCGGCCGGGGAGCCCTACGAGGCCCCGGCGCCAGCCGCGGAGGCCAAGCCCGCCATCCCGGCCCGATTCCTGAGAAAGAGCACGGGTTGGAAATAGGCTCAGGGGTCAGGGCTCACGGCTCACGGCTGCGCCGACTGGTCAGAAACGGAAGCGCAGCCCGACGGTCGGCAGCCGGGGAATGGCCTGGTCGCGCTCCTCGATGATCGCCGGCCGATCGCCGTCCGGGTTGTACGCGAGACTCGGATCGTAGGCGCCGACGTTCCGGCGGTCGAACAGATTGATGACCTCCGCATAGAACTCCCATCGTCCTGATGGCCCGCGCGGGCGCCAGGTGACGCGGAGGTCTGTGCGCGCGAAGACGGGCAGTCGCGCCCGGTTCAGGTTGTCGACGCCGCCGAAGTTCACGCCATACACCGGCAACCCGTTGGCATCGTAGGTGGGCCGGATCTCGGTGGTGTTGCCATCGCCGTCGAGGTCCATCGTGTCCTCGGCGCCGAACACCCGCACGCCCAGGGGCGCCGTCCGCGGGAAGCCGGACGCGACGCGTACCGTCGTGGCCACCTGCCACCGGGGCGTCAGCTGATACGAGGCCACCGTGCTCAGGGCGTGCCGGCGGTCGTACTCGAACGGGTAGAGGCGGCCGTACGAGTCGCGCTCGCCGCGGCCCCAGGTGTAGCTCACCCACCCGTTCACCTTCGCGTCGGCAGGCGCCGCCGTGCGCGCGAGGTACACCTCCATGCCCCACGCCGCGCCGCGACCGTCGTTGGTCGGCACGGTGGTGATCAGCGCCTCGGTCGGGATCTCGCCCTGCAGGTCGGCCGGATAGTCGTAGCGCGCGATGCGGGCCAGTCGCTCCGGCTCCGTCTCGAGGCGACCGAGCAGCAGGTCCGAGAAGCGCTTGTAGTAGCCCTCGACGCGCAGCAGCACGCCACGCGTGACGTCGCGCTCGATGCTGGCGGCCGCCTGCAGCGCGCGTTCGCTGCGCAGGGCCCGGACCGCCTCATTGGTGAAGTCGAGGACGTAGTCGCTCTGTGCCGCCTTCTCGTAGCCGGGGCTCTGCGTGTACTGCCCCACCGCCGTCCGGACGCGCGTGGCGGGGTTCACGGTGAACACGCCCGACAGACGTGGCGACAGCAGCGTCTCCTGGGTGAGGCCGACGCGGTCGAGGCGCAGCCCGCCTTCGAGCGACACCCGCGCCCCGGCCTGCCACCGGTCCTGCAGCCACAGCCCGCCGCGCGTGGTCGAGACGTCCGACGACAGCGCATCCGGCAGCCCCGCGCCGCCCTGCACGCTGCTGCCGTTGCTGGCGTTGGGGTTGCGATCGCCCTGGATCAGGAACTCCTGGCCGGTCCGCAGGCCGTGCACCTCGCCACCGGCCTCCACGGCGTGGGCGCCGAGCGTCCAGGAGAGTTCCTGCCGCGCCGACCAGTCTCGGATGCGGAGGGCCCGCTCGAAGTTCACGTTGGCCGTCCCGAACACGTCGTCGCCCGGCGCATTGGAGCGTCGTCCGTTGGCCTCGAAGGCGGCGTCGACGCCGAGCCTCGATCGGGTGTCGGAGTAGCCGACGATGGTGCGGGAGCGC
This sequence comes from Luteitalea sp., assembly GCF_022842525.1. Lineage (NCBI taxonomy): Bacteria > Pseudomonadati > Acidobacteriota > Vicinamibacteria > Vicinamibacterales > Vicinamibacteraceae > Luteitalea > Luteitalea sp. Next base: position 20,359 of record NZ_JALHPM010000039.1, on the reverse strand, counting down.
CCGCGTCCGACGACCGGCATGTCCCAGCGGAGCCAGGCGAGATCGTTGTCGGTGTCGTCGTTCACCTCGCCTCGCGCGTCGTCTTCGTCGATCGACAGCGCCGCGCCCTGGCGACTGCGCAGCACGAAGGCGGTGAGCCTGCGGCCTTTGGCCGGCTCCCACGTGCCGCGCGCCTGCAGGTCGGCGAAGGCCGGGAACTGCTGGTCGGTGAGCCGTTCGGCGACGAGGTCGTAGTAGGTGCGACGCGCGGTGACCAGCCACGAGCCAGTGGCGCCGCCGGGCAACCCGCCCTCGAACACCACGTTGGCGTCGGTCAGGCTGAGGGTCGCCGAGCCGGTCAGTCCCTTGCCGGCCGTGCCGTCCCGGTTCTCCACGAGCAGCAGCGACGACAGGCGGTCGCCGTACTTCACGCTGAAGCCGCCGGTGGCCAGCTCGAAGCGCTGGATCGTCTCGGGATTGAAGGCACTGGTGAGACCGAACAGCCGGTAGGGGTCGTGAATCTCGACGCCGTCCATCATCGTGAGGTTCTGGTCGGGTGAGCCACCGCGCACGGCGATGCGGCTGCCGAACTCGTCGGTGGCCGCGACGCCTGGCAACGTCTGCAGTGTGCGGAAGACGTTGTCGAGCGCGCCGGGCGTGCGCAGCACCTGCACGGGCTGCAACGTCTGGATGCCAGGAGCCGCCCCTGGCGCCTCGGCAGCCACGTCGACGCTGGTGCTGAACCCGCCGTCGCGCGCCAGCCGGAGTTCGGCGCCGGTGACGTCCGCCTCCCGCGCGTCGAGCGTGGTCACGAGCGGGAAGTAGCCGGGCGCCACCACCTGGACCTCCGCGCGGCCGGCGGGGACGATCAGCGCGAAGCGGCCATCGGCGTCGGTCGTGGCGCGGGCCTCGCCCACGAACACCGAGGCGCCGACGATGGGTGCGGTCGTCTGGGCGTCGAGGACCCTGCCGGAGAGCTGTCGTGCCGGCGGGACGACCTGAGGTTCGGCGCGCGTGGCGGCGGCCGATGTGGGGCTCGGGGCCACAGGCTGCGCGTCGGCGGCGGGTGGGAGGACGACGAACCCTACGAGGGTGATCATCAGGACACCGGCGCCACGGATGGCGGGCGCGAGGCGCCGCGACGAGGGCATGAGGGTCTGACGCCACAAGCCGCCTCGGCGGTTGGTCCCGAATGCGCCGAATCTGCCGACCACGCCGAGCCCACCTGTCCCGCCGGCTGTAGAATTCCCCGGATGAGCGAGTCGCCTCTCACGCGCCGGCATGTGCTCGGAACCCTGGGCAGCCTTGGCGTGCTGGCCTCGACCGGGCTCGGATCCCCCATGCAGCCAGCGTCCCCCGCTTCCGCCGACGCCGCCGCCCGGCGCGCCGAACTGTACGGCCTGCTCGGTCGGCTGCCCGCCCGGACGCGACCCGTCTCGGGCGAGAAGCTCGGCGAGACCGAGCGGGACGGCTACATCCTCGAGTCCTGGCGCTACGACCTCAACGGGATCGAACCCGTGCCCGGGTACGTCGCACGCCCGAAGAGCCTCACGGGGCGCGCCCCGGCGGTCGTGTTCTGCCACTCGCATGGCGGCGGCTACAAGATCGGCAAGCAGGAGTTCATCGAGGGACGCAGCTACCTGCAACCGACCCCCTACGCGAAGGCGCTCACCGACCTCGGCTACGTGGCCATCTGCATCGACACCTGGATCTTCGGGGAGCGCAGCCACACGAGCGAGCTGGACATGTTCAAGGCGATGCTGCTGAAGGGCCAGGTCCTGTGGGGCATGATGGTCTACGACAGCCTGCGCGCCGTGGACGTCCTCGTGCAGCGGCCCGACGTCGACGCGTCACGCCTGGCCACGCTCGGCATGTCGATGGGCTCGACCGCCGCGTGGTACCTCGCGGCGCTCGACGAGCGCATGAAGGTGTGCGTCGACATCAACTGCCTGACCGACCTCGACGCGCTCATCGAGGACAAGGGCTTGTCGCGGCACGGCATCTACTACTACGTGCCGGATCTCATGACCCACTTCACGACGGCGCAGATCAACGCGCTGATCGCGCCGCGCGCGCACCTCGCCCTCGCGGGGCTGCGCGACAAGCTGACGCCGGTGCCCGGCCTCGACCGCATCGACACACACCTGACGCAGGTCTATGCGTCGATGGGCGTACCCGAGCGCTGGCAGATGCGCCGCTACGACGTCGAACACCAGGAAACGCCAGAAGGCCGCCAGGCCATCCTCGCCTTCCTGCAACGCTTTCTCTGAGAGGACCTTCCGTACGCCATGGCCGGACTGATTGCCGCAATCGACCTGAAGCGAAAGATGTTCGTCGAGTTCGAGGAGGCGCCGTACCACCTGCTCGAACTGGAGGTCTCGCGCCCCACCGCCCGCGGCGGCCAGACGCTCGTGCGCGTGAAGATGCGCAACCTGATCACCCGCGCCGTCTTCGACAAGACCTTCAAGGCCCAGGACAAGCTGAAGGAGCCGGACCTGGTGATGGTGCCGGCGTCGTATCAGTTCGCCGACGGCACCGGCCTGCACTTCATGGACCTCGAGACCTTCGAGACCCTCACCCTCAACGAGGACATCGTCGGCGACGACCGTCTGCTGCTGACCGACAACCTCGAGGTGCAGGTGCAGAAGTTCAACGGCAACCCGATCGGCCTGCAGTTGCCGGTCATCGTCGAGTTGACGATCGCCGAGACCGAGATGGGCAGCCGCGGGGACACCGCGAGCGGCAGCGTGACCAAGGCCGCGAAGCTCGAGACGGGCCTCGAACTGCGCGTGCCGCTGTTCGTCAACGAGGGCGAGAAAGTGCGCGTCCACACCGAGACACGCGAGTTCGCCGGCCGCGCGTAGCAGAATGCTGCGATGCCGGAATGCCGGGCATGCCGGCGGCGGCTCCGCGTGGGCTTACGATGACGGCCCGCTCGGAGAGCGGGCCCTACCCAGCAAGGCCCTGCCCAGCGAGGTCCTCCCCGTCGGACTCTGAACGACGTGCGGTCACCCCCTGGGAAGGCCGTCGACCGCCGAGGCCGGCGCCCATTTCAGGACTGCTGTCACGAACCCGCGGGTGTCTTCGGGCGAGATGAGGACACGCCGGCGTCTCGCACCGTACGTGACTTCGATGCGATGGAGCGACAGCGCTGGCGCCGACAGCGGGTTGTGCGTCGCGCGCAGCCGCTGGACCTCGCGGAGCGGGATCGTCCGACGCACCGGGCCGGAACGTACGACGAGCACGTCTCCGGTGATCACGTACGACGTCGTCGTGAAGACCCACACCATGAGCGCCGTCGTGAGGAGTGGGACGATGACGTCGAGGGCGTCCACGGGCCGGCCAGCCCACATCCTCCGGATGGGCGCGAGCCACATCACGACGAGCCCGCACCCCACCACGAGCAGCAGCCAGCGGTCGACCTTGGACCTGAATCGCTGCGGTTCTGTGCTCATGGTGTTCCCCTCGCGTGATCGGCAGTGACGGCCCGCTCGGAGAGCGGGCTTTACCCAGCGGGCCGTACCCATCAGGGCCCTACCCAGCGGGCCCTCGTCCCTTGTCCCGTGCCCGCCTCGTCCCTCGTCCCGTGCCGCTCTCGTGACTCTTCGCTCGTCCCTTGTCCCTTGATCCCGACGGCCCAAGGCCGACCTGTCCGCCGTAGCCCAGAGGGCGAAGGCGGAATGCCGAAGGCCGGCTGCGGGTTCAGAATCCCCGCACCACCGGCAGCACGATCGCGCTCGGTCGTGCCGCCGAGTGGTGAATCGTCTGCTGCGCGACGCGTGGGGTGGTGCCCGTGCCGAGGGGGTCGCCCGTGTTCAGGTTGCGATCGAACTGCGGGAAGTTGCTGGACGTGATGTCGACGCGGATGCGGTGGCCGGGCTGGAAGACGACGGCGGTGCCGATCATGTCGACGGTGTAGCGATAGGCCTGCCCCGGCGTCAGCATCGACGGCCTGTCGAGGCCGTCGCGGAAGCGAGCGCGCAGGATGCCTTCGGCCATCGGGTAGGCCTTGCCGTCCGGGTAGACGTCGATCAGCTTGACCATCCAGTCGGTGTCCTTGCCGTCGGTGGTGGCGTGCAGGTCCATGGTGACCTTGCCGGCGACGGTGACCGGCTCGGTCAGCGCCTCGCTCGTGAAGCGGACGATGTCCTGCCGCGCCTCGAGCGGCGCCTGATCGACGGGGCCGGCAATGGTCGGCGACCCGCAGCAGTTGTTGCCGCCGGTGGTGGGCACCGGGTCGTTCGGATCGTAGCGGTAGGACGTGGCAGCGGCGCCGGCGGCGGGCATCGTCGGCGCGAGCGTGCCGCCCGGCTGCAGGTACCACGGCGTGCTGCGCGTGCCGGGCACCGGCCAGTCCTGCTCGCCACGCCACCTGTTGACGCCCATGTAGAAGATCTGCACGGGCGCTTCCGTGTCGACGCCGTTGGCCATGCCCTTCAGATGGAAGTCGTGCCAGCGCACCTCGTACTGGAAGAGCGTGCGATCGGCGTCGGGGCCGAAGTCGAGGTCGCCGTACTTCCGTGACGGCCCGTGCCCCCAGGGCCCGATGACCATCCGCGACAGCGCGCGCGTCCGCTCGTTGGCGCCGTGCTTGCGCACGCCCACGAAGCCGTCGATGGTGCCCGGCAGGAAGATGTCGAACCACCCCCCCTGCGTCATGACCGGCACGTGCACCTTCGCGAACTTCTCTTCGTCGCTGACGGCCTTCCAGTAGGCGTCGTAGCTCTCGTGCTGCAGCCAGTCGCGCCAGTGCTTCACCGGATGGTTGAACGCCCGCTCGTCCATCGTCTCGAGCGGCAGGTGGCGCAGCAGCGTCTCGTAGCGGAGCTCCGGCGCGGCATCGGGTCCGGTGAAGTACCACTGCGGCTGCATGATGCGATACGGCATGCGCACCACGCCCCACCCGAAGTTGAAGGCGAGATGGAACGCACCGCCCTGCGTGATCCAGTTCGCGTAGAGATTGGTCGACGCGACAGCCGGGAACGCCGCGACCAGCGATGGCGGCTGCTCGCCGAGCGTCGCCCACTGCACGTGCCCCAGGTAGCTGCCGCCCTGCATCGCGACCTTGCCGTTCGACCACGGCTGCGTCGCCGCCCACTCGACGACGTCGTAGCCGTCCTTCGCCTCGTGGCGGAACGGATCCCAGGCCCCTTCACTCTCGTACCGCCCCCGCACGTCGGTGTTGACGACGGCGTAGCCCATCCTGGCCAGCGAGATGAGGCGGTCGTGCACCCCGGTGGCCTCACGCTGCACGCCGTAGGGCGTGCGGACGATGAGTGCCGGGACCCGTCCCTCGCGCGAGGGACGGTAGACGTCCGCATAGACGGTCACGCCATCGCGAAGCCGGATGGCGGTGTGGTGGTCGATGCGAATGGGTTCGGTGGGCGTGGACGCGCCCTGGGCCAGCAGCATTGCAGTGAGAACCAGACTGGTGAACACGCGACACTCCCTGCCCGGGGTCGGCACGGCGAGGGCCCGGACGAGCAACGATCAAGGTTGACGCGCCATCCTACGTCGGGCACATGATGCCGTCCATGCCTTCCTTGCGCGCCCCGATGTGGCAGGCCCTCGTGGCCCTGTTCCTGGTCACACTGCCCGCGGCGGCGCAGCCCGCGCCGCGGGTGCCAGTGATCATCGACACCGACGCCAACAACGAGCTCGACGACCAGCACGCGCTCGCCTACGCGCTGCTCAACGGGCAGGCCTTCGACGTGCAGGGCGTGACCGTCAACGCGACGAAGGGCGGCGGCGATATCCGTCAGCACTACGAGGAGGCGAGGCGCGTGATGGCCCTGTGCGGCGTGCAGGGCATCCCGCTGCTGGCAGGCGCCAACGGCAGCTTCGAGGCCATTCGTCCGACGGTGCGCCGGTCGGACTACGACGGCAAGGCCGCCGTCGAGTTCATCGTCTCGCGCGCCAAGGCGCAACCCGCGGGTACGCCCCTGGTGCTGCTGCCGATCGGCAAGCTGACCAACATCGCGCTGGCCCTGGTGAGGGATCCCTCGATCGCGAAGAAGGTGCGCATCGTCTGGCTGGGATCCAACTATCCGGCCCCTGGCGAGTACAACCAGGACAACGACCCGGAGTCGCTGCGGTACGTCCTCGCGCAGGACGTCCCGTTCGAGATGGTCCTGGTGCGGTACGGCACGCCGTCGGGCACCGATGCCATCCGCGTGACGCCCGAGCAGGTGAAGACGAGCATCGCGGGCAAGGGTCCGCGCGCCGCGACGCCCGTGATGGGCCGCCACGGCGAGGCCTTCAGCACCTTTGGCGACTACTCCGCCAACCTCTTCGCGCACATCGAGTTCGACCGCACGCCGCCGTCACGCGCGCTGTACGACGTGGGGGCCGTGGCCATTCTCAAGAACCCCGCGTGGGCGTCCTCGCGCCGACAGGGCGCGCCGGCTCTGATCGGCACGCGCTGGGAGGACCGGTCGGACAACCCTCGGACGATCGTCATCTGGGAGAACTTCGACCGCGACGCCATCGTCGCCGACTTCGTCCGGACCCTGGAGCACCCCGTCGTCGCGCGGCCGTGATGTCGTGGAGTCGGGCGCTCCTCAGCGCATCCGGGCCAGATCGGCCTCGGCGGCGATGAAGCCGAACGCATTCCAGCCGGGCCCGGCGGTGACCTGCGCGAACACCCGGCGCGCCCGATCGCGATCGCCCGTCACGAGAAAGTAGTTGCCGACGCCATAGCCCTGCGTGGCGACGGTGGTCGGATCGGTGTTGGCCGCCCCCAGCAGGGCCTCAGGCGCCTCGACGCCCTTGTACATCAACAGACGACGGTGATACGCGCCGTTCTCGAGGATGTCCATCGTGGGCACGATGGGCTCGAGCACCTTCGCGGCCTCGTCCTTCCGTCCGAGCCGCATCAGCGCCATCCACAACCAGTCGCTCGTGGCGACCAGCGCATCGTCGTTCTTCGACACGAGCAGACACGCGCGATAGGCCTCGACGGCTTTCGCGAAGTCGCCCTGCAGGTAGTACGTCAGGCCCAGGTGGTACCAGACGTTGAAGTGCAGGGTGCTGCGCGGGATGCCTGACGGGTTGGGCGCGCCGTCCGGCTCGACCGCGTCGGGGGTGCCCTCGATGAGCGCCACGGCCTTCTCGAGGTCGGCGCGAGCCAGGTCGAACTTCCTGGTGGTGATGTAGCGATGACCACGATGGCGATACATGCGCGCGTCGTTCGGATAGCGCGCGATGCCCTTCGTGAACCAGTCGATGGCCTCGCGGTAGTGCCAGAGGTGCGCATGACGGCGACCGATGGTGATCATCGCCTCCGGCTGTGCCGTGGAGTACACGGATTGGGCCAGCGCCAGGTCTGCCTCGAGCGTCGCCCGATTGGGGATCGGGTCCGGCGGATACAGCGGGACGCCGGCCAGTGACACCGCCTCGGCCTGCCGCGGTGACGACGGCGACTGCGCGACCGCGAGCACCCCTGCGAGAACCACGCAGCTGGACAGAAGGACGGCTCTCAGCATGACGCCCATCGTAGATCGCGGCGCCACCGCCCGGAGGTCGACGTGCGCGGGGAAGGTGACTTCTCCCTTCTCCCTTCTCCCTTCTCCCTTCTCCCTTCAGCATTCGGCATTCGGCATTCGGCATTCGGCATTCGGAATATCATCTGCCACATGCTCACGACCCTGCTGGTGCTCGCCCTCGCTGTCGCCGCTCCCGCGGGTGCCCCACAGCCCTCCGGGGCCGCCGCCCGCCCTGCGGTGCCGACGTCGCAGCGCATCGTGCTGGTCACCGGATCCACGGACGGGCTCGGCCGTGAAGTGGCCCGCCGACTCGCCGCCGATGGTGCACACGTCATCATCCACGGCCGGAACGCGGAGCGCGGCAAGGCGGTGGTGGACGAGATCGGCAAGGGTGGCAAGGGTTCCGCGCGTTTCTACCAGGCCGACTTCGCGTCGCTGGCCGAGGTCAGGCGCCTCGCCGACGAGATCACGCGCGACTACCCGCGACTCGACCTGCTCGTGAACAACGCCGGCGTGTTCATCCGCGAGGGAGAGCGTCAGGTCAGCAAGGACGGCCACGAACTCACCTTCGCAGTGAACTACCTGTCCGGCTACCTCCTCACCTACAAGCTGCTGCCGCTCATCGAGAAGGGACGGTCGCCGCGGATCGTCAACGTGTCCTCGCTCAGCGCCGCGCCCATCGACTTCGCCGACGTGATGATCGAGCGAAACTACTCGGGCAACCGCGCCTACGGCCAGAGCAAGCTGTCGCAGGTGCTGTTCACCATCGACCTCGCGGCCGAACTGAAGCCGAAGGGCATCGTGGTGCAGTCGCTGCACCCGGCCACGTACATGGACACGACGATGGTGCGCTCGGGCGGCATGACACCGCGCAGCACCGTGGCCGAGGGCGCCGATGCCGTGATGAACGCCATCGCCACCGACGCGCCGAGCGGCACGTACTTCGTGGGCCAGAAGATCGGTACGCCCCACGCCCAGGCGGCTGACGCCGATGCGCGACGTCAGTTGCGCGAGGTCAGCAAGAAGCTGACCGGTGTCCCGTAGGCCGAGACCTAGCTGCAGCCGCCCGTCCGGGTCGGGCCGGTCTTCACCTTCACCTTCGGCGTGAACAGCGCCGCTGGGAGCGCCGGGTGCTCCCCCCGGCCGCTCGCGTGGGCCTCGTCGCCGCACGTGATGTCCTGCTCCACGCACCCGCAGTCGGGATGCGCGGCATAGCTGCGGGCCCCGATGGCCGACGTGAAGCGCCACGTGGCGCGTTCGACCACGGGATCGGCACCGGGCAGCGATTCGGCGAGACAGGACTCGGGCGGAAACAGCGCCCACCACGCGTTGTAGCCACCTTCGGCGATGTAGGCGTTGGGCACGCGCTCGGCCTGCAGGCGCTTCCATGCCGCCGTGGCCTCCTGTTCGGCCTGCCCCATCACGATCAGCACGGTGTTGGGCGGCAGCCCCACCAGTTGTCGGTAGAACGCCGGATCGTCGAACGTCTCGAGCGGGGTGTGCCACGCGCCCTTGAGATGGAACAGGTTGAAGCTGTGCTCGGGCCTTACGTCCAGCACGTGGACGTAGAGGCCGGGATTCTGCTTCAGCTGCACGATCTCGAGGGGGTGCGCGTACACCGCCCGCTCGGTGAGTTGCACCTGCGCCTGTGGCGCCACCACCTGCCAGCGATCGGCGGCGTCCGGCTGGCCGCGCCACGCGGTGAACAGCGCGAGCCCGACGACCGTGGCCGCCGCGGCGTTCTTCCATCGGTTGCGGGGCACGAGCGAGACATCCGACCAGGCCTGGCCGCGGCCGACCATGGCCTCGGCGATCTCGCCGCCATAGAACATCGCCAGCGCCAGCGCCACCACGCCGACCAGCGCCCACCCGTTGTCGATCGCGAGCCAGTCACCGATCGTGAAGCGTCCCTGGTTGCCGCTCTCGTAGAAGGCCTCGAAGGCCGGCACGGTCTCACCGAACGCGAACAGCCCGGCGGCCACGCCCATCAGGAAGACCACGCCATCGATCTTCAGCGTCGACGCCGCGACCAGGCTCGTGCCCGGGCAGAAGCCGCCGACGATGAAGCCGACGCCCATGATCAGACCGCCCACCACCTGCGATGACAGATAGGTGTGGTTGACGAAGACGCTCGGGAAGTCGAGCCAGCCGAGACTGCTGGTCAGGAAGATGAGCGTGGCCGCCGTGATGATGCCGCCGAACATGACCTTCAACACGGTCATGTCGCGCAGGTAGAACTGCGCCGACAGGCGCCGCGAGTCGCCGAAGCCGGCCGATTCGAGCACCGCCCCGAAGGCGAGGCCGATGCCGAAGCTGAGCATCCACTGGGCGACGAGCGACCAGGACGTGATGTCGATGGGCACCATGGCGATCCTCAGATCCACTGCTTGCGGAAGAACCACGCCAGCGCGTAGCCCGCCCCGAAGATGCTGAACATGAAGGCGAAGCTGCCGACGCTGAGCACGGCGCCGCCGGAGAGGGCCTGGCCGGACGTGCAGCCGCGCGCGAGACGCGCACCGAAGCCCATGATGCCGCCGCCGGTGAAGGCCAGCAGCAACCGCGTGCCTGCCGTGGCCCGCGGGCCCTTGCGCAGTTCGACGCGGACCCGGCGATGCAGCAGGCCACTCGCGAAACCGCCGAGTAGCGTGCCGAGCAACATGCCGACGCTCGGATCGGCGAGCGGCTGCCGTGAGCCACCGGCCGTCGCCGCGAAGTGCTTGACCGAGTCCACGTGCGAGGGCGCCACCAGCTTGACGATGCTCAGTTGCGCGCGATTGATGGCGCCACTGGCGCCGAGCCCGGTGCCGGTCAGGGCATACGCGCAGAACAGGACCACCCCGAGAAGGGCGCCGGCCAGATACGGATCGATGTAACGCTCGGTGCGAACGGGGGCATCAACGGCCTCCATGACTGTCCTCCTGGACGGGCTCGCCCGCCGGCGCCACGGCAATCTGGTCCCAACCATCGACCATCGCCTGCAGGTTGCTCGTGAGCGTGTGCCCGGTGGTCGTGAGGTAGATGTGGCCCAGCGTGAAACTCATGAAGAGCCACGATCCGAGGTTGTGCAGCGGCGTGACCACGCCGAGACCGCCGATGGCCGCGCTGTACGCGGGCCAGCGCTCGGCGCCCCAGATGAGGATCCCGCTGATGATCTGGAACGGCAGCAGGATGTTGAGCAGCGCGAGGTAGGTCAGCTGCTGCATCGGGTTCATCTTGCGGCCGACGGTCTTGGGCACGGGATGCGCGGCACCGGTGAAGATGCCCTGCAGGTAGTAGCGCGCCTGTGCCAGCAACGCGCCGCGCAGGTTCTCGTCTGGCGGGATGAACTGGCGGATGCCGCCCGTGCTGAGGTGGTAGAAGAGAGAGAGGGCGGCGTTGCCGAGCAGCAGCACCGCCATCGCGTTGTGCAGGCTGACGGCGAGGCCGAAGCCGAGCACGCTGAACGTCCCGGTGAAGTGGATCTCGAGGCCCGTCAGCACCAGACCCAGCGTGCTCGCCGCCATCGTCCAGTGCCAGAACCGCTCGTAGGCGCTGTACAGGTACACCCGAGTCGACGCCCCGTGCTCCAGATGGCCGCGGAGCGATTGCGTCCGCCAGCGCCAGAACGCATGCGCGAGGACGCCGAGCGCCGTCAGCAGGAACACGGCCGACCCGAGGCGCGTCGACCACAGCTGTCGCCCGAGCCCTGGCAGGTACAGGTGCGTGCCGGCGCCGGGCGCCACCAGCGCGGCGTCGGCGGGATCGGCGAGGCTGCCGAGCGCGATCGGCGTGTCGAGCCGGCCTCCCGCGCTGTGACAGTCGAGGCAGCCCCGCAGCACCGCCTTGCCTTCCTGCACCCCGTGCACGATGGGGACGATGCGGGTGCGGACCTTCAGCGCGGGCGCCTGCACGCCGAGCGCGAGCAGGCGGGTGCGGATCGCCTCCACATCGCCGGCTGACGCCCCGCCAGCGCTGGCCTGACGCACGAGGGCGTAGTCGACCTCACGACCATCCGCCCCATGCCAGGCGCGCTCGGTCACGACGTTGACGGGACGAATGCGCGAGGAGCCGTCCGCGCCGGAGACGCTGGCGAGCAGCGGCTGGAAGGCGCGGACCAGCCGCGTGTTCAACGGGTCGTCGTCGGCGCCTTCGAGGTTGCGCCACTCGCGGCGCGGGCGACCGAACGCATCCGGCAGCGCGCGATCTTCCTGTCGCAGCACCGGCGCGTGCAGCGTGGGCACATGGCAGGCCCGGCAGTCCAGCTGTTCGAAGTGCCGTTGCGGATAGGGAAGGAAGGCGTGACCTTTCGAAGGGTCGTGGCACTCCACGCATGCGGCACTGGCGAGGCCGTGGTCGGGCCGCCGGAGGTAGGCCGCCGTCGAGAGCTGGCGAGGATCCCGCGTCAGGTGCGCGGGCGCCTGTCGCGACTGGCGCTGGCGCCCGGGCTTGTTTGGCGAGTAGTGACAGTCGACGCAGGAGACGAGCCTGGCGGCGTGCAGGTCCCAGGGCTGGTCGAGGTCGTCCTTGGTGACGAGGTTGAGCCGCGACGACAACCGCGAGCCGGCGCTGTAGATCGTGCCGCTGTCCCGGCTGAGGTGCTCCGGATGCCGTCCCGTGGCCGGGTTCGGGTCCAGATAACGATCGGGCAGCATCAGCGGATGCGGCCCGCCGCCGCTGCCATGACAGGCCAGGCACTGCGCGTTGGAAGGCGTCTGCAGCGTGATCTGCGCCGTCGGCAGGCGGCCCTGCGCGTCGAAGGCCGACCGCAGCGTCGGTAGTGGCGCCGGCGCGTGGCAGGCCAGACAGTCCACCTCGACGCCCTTGCGCGCATGCAGGTCGTGGCTGCGGATGAAGGTGGTGTCGTGGCAGCTGGCACAGCTTCTGGCGCTGTTCACGGGCTGGCCGGTGTCACGCACCAGGCCGCCGTCCGCGTCGTAGGCCACGAACGGTGGATGAAAGCGATCGGACTCGGCGGCCAGCAGGGGTGCCCCGAGCAGGGCGGCGACGAGGACGGCACGCAGCGACCTCATCGCGCCCTGCCGCCCGTGCGCATCGGGTCGCCGGCGTAGCCGAGGGCCCTGAAGTCCATGCGGCCGGTCGTGCCGTGGCAGTCGACGCAGCGCAGCGCCTGGCCCTTCGGCGCCACCATGTGCGACAGCGGCCACACCATCACGGTGTCGGTGAAGCCCATGCGACCGCTGAACGGCAGGCCGGTGTGCTTCGCACTGCGCTCCGCAGCCGTGTTCCAGTCGAAGTCCTTCCAGTAGCCGCGTTCGTCCTCGGTGCCGGCCGTGACGGGCACGATGAGGCGGCGGTAGCCCTCGTCGTACGGCTGCCGCGCGCGGTGCACCTTCATCGGCCAGATGCGCGCCCGCGGATCGTCGACCGAGCCGCGCGGCTTGTTGAGATGCGTCGGGCCGGAGGCGGCAATCGGGTCGCCGAGCAGGTAGCGATCGACCTCGCCCTTGAACCAGGCGTACTCGGGCAGCACGTCCTGCTCATAGGTGAACTCGCCCTTGATCTTCAGGTAGCTGTGCGGGTCGTCGGGCCGGGACGCATCGCCGGCCTTGCTCCAGTCCCACGTCTGCTTGGTCGGGACCTTGCGCGCGTAGGACGGGATGTGACAGGTCTGGCAGGCGAGGGCCGAGCGGTGGCTCTCGATGCGCGTGTCGGCGTGGCGGAAGGTGCGGTGGCAGTCGACGCAGCCGATGCCGCCCGTGCTCTGGACGCTGACGGCGAAGCTGCGGCCGGGAATGCGGTGCGCCGTGGCCTTGTGGCAGTCGATGCAGAGGAACTGCTCGCGCCCCATGTGCACGTCGATGTCCTCGGCGGGGTTCTCGAGGCTGTTGTCGAGGTCACCGTGCTTGACGCCGAGACCGCCCCCGCCGTAGCTGTGACAGCTGCTGCAGTTCTGCCGCTTCGGATAGCCCACGCTCCGGGCCGACGCCAGCAGGTCCACGCCTGCGGCCGGCAGCCCCGCCGGGCCCTTGGTGTACTGCCCGCTCCAGTCGTGGCAGACGAGGCAATCGACGTTGTGCTTCTGGGAGAAGTCGAAGCTGGCGTCCTTCCAGCCGTAGCCGCTGTGGCACTTGGTGCAACTGGGCCAGTTGCCCTGGATGCCGATGCAGAAGTTGTTGACCAGGTTCTTCTTGCCGACCGGCACCGGGGCGTGACCCTCGCGGCGCACCTCGTCGCCGAGCCACGTCCAGTGGGCCGAGGCCATGAGGTCGGTCGCGGCGGTCTTGTGGCACGTCAGGCAGGCGCGCGTGACCGACGGCCCATCAACGAACGGCTCCGTGAAGTACGCGGCGTGATCGAGGTGGACGCGGGTGGTCCGCTCGAACGTCTGACGGGTCGTCTCGACCTCACTGCGGCGAGACACGACCACGATCAGCACCAGCACCAGCAGGCCCACCGCCACCAGCGGAGCGGCGGCACGGCTCAATGCACTCATAGGGCGTCCCCGAAGGAGGTCGTCGGGGTCTGCACGAATCCGAGTCGCTCCGGCGCGCACGCGCCGCAGGTCGCGACGCTGGAGGATGAGATACGGGCCGATGGCCAAAGGTGACAGCACGACGACGATCGCCGCTTGACAGCCATCGCCATCACTGTTATTTTTCTCGCTGTACTGTTACAAAATTAACGGAGAGGGAGCGATGCACCAGGCCTTGAGCCGGCGCGAGCGGCAGATCATGGACGTCCTGTACCGACTCGGGCGGGCCACCGCCGCCGACGTCCAGGCCGCGCTGCCGGGATCGCCGAGCGATTCCACGGTCCGGACGCAGCTGCGGGTGCTCGAGGCCAAGGGGCACGTGGTGCACGACACCCAGGGCACCCGCTTCGTCTATGCGCCGACGGTGCCGCGACACTCGGCCCGGCGTTCCGCCCTGCGACATCTGGTGGACACGTTCTTCGACGGGTCGCGCGCCAAGGTGGTCGCTGCTCTGCTCGGCACGGACGCCGGCACGCTGACACCAGAGGAACTCCAGGCCATCGAGACGGTCATTCGTCGTGCGAAGGGAGAGGCGCCGTGACGCTGCTGCTCGACATCGCCGTGCGCGGTTCCCTCGTGCTCGCGGTCGGTCTGCTGATGTGTGTGGCGCTGCGTCGGCGCGCGCCGGCCCTCCGCCATGCGGTGCTGGTCGTCGCGCTGACGATGGCGCCGCTGATCGCGCCGCTTGGCCTGCTGCTGCCCGCCGTCGCCGTGCCCCTTCCCGGCCTCTCCCGCATCGCCGCTCTGATGCCGTCGCAGGTGGCCCCGCCGGCGCCTGCTCGCCTCGCCGCGAGGCCGAGGACGAAGTCGGCGGCGCTACAGGCCGGCGTCGAGGCCGCACGACGGCCGACAACGCCGGACGCCAACGTCCGCTGGACGACCGTCGCTGCCACGCTGTGGGCTCTGGGCGCCGCGCTCCTTTTCGGCAGCCTGCTGGCCTCGACGGTCCGGTTGGCGGTGGCGACCCGGCGGGCCCGCCCGGTGGACCGTCCCTCCTGGACCACGGCGCTGGCGTCGTCGACACGCGCGGCCGGCGTGGCCCGGACCGTGCGACTGAAGGAGAGCCCGCGTGCCGACATGCTCGCGACGTGGGGCTGGCGTCGGCCTTGCCTGCTGATTCCGGCCGGGGCCCTCGACTGGCCCGACGAGCGGATCCGCATCGTCCTCGGCCATGAACTGGCGCACATCAGTCGTGGAGACTGGGTGTGGCAGATGCACGCCACAGTCGTACGCGCCGTGCTCTGGTGGAATCCACTCGCCTGGATGGCCTGCCATCAGCTGTCGGTCGAGAGTGAACGGGCGTGCGACGACTCAGTGCTGGCGCTGGGTGTGGCGCCCCACGCGTATGCGGAGCAGCTGCTGGCCGTCGCCCGCGCCCTCCGCGCGGCGCCCCCGTCATCCCCCGCCATCGCCGTGTCGATGGCCAGACCGTCCACGCTTCACAGGAGGATTGCCGCCATGCTGAACCCCGATCTGCCGCGCTCGACCCCGAGCCGCCTCACCACCGCCGTGCTCGTCGGCGCAGTGCTCGCCCTGCTCGTTCCGGTCGCCGTCATCCGCGGTGCCATCGCCCAGGCGCCACTGGAGGGCGTCGTCTACGACTCGAGCGGCGCCGTCGTCCCGGAGGTGCGGTTGACCCTTGACGGGAACGGGCGGAAGGCGGAGGCCACGACCGACGCCGAAGGGCGCTTCGCGTTCCCGGCGGTCGAACCGGGCGCCTACGTGCTCGAGAGCGCCGTGCGCGGGTTCAGGGTGCTCCGCCAGCCCATCGATCTCAAGGCGCCCACCGACTGGTCGCGCGTGATCACGCTCCAGCTGGGGACGCTGAAGGAGACCATTAGCGTCAGGGGACGCCGGGGCAGCGGCGCGGCGACCGCGCCGGCCGGCCCGGTGCGGGTCCGCGTCGGCGGCAATATCCGCCCGCCGAAGAAGCTCAAGGACGTCAAGCCGGTCTACCCCTCATCGTCACAGGAGGCCGGGCACGAAGGGGTGGTCGAGATCGAGGCCGTCATCGGCAAGGACGGCAGCGTCAGCGCAGCGCGGGTGACCTCCGCAGAGATCTATCCGGAGCTCGCGGCCGCGGCGATGGACGCGGTTCGGCAGTGGACGTTCTCCGCAACGCTGCTCAACGGCACTCCCGTCGAGGTGGTGATGAACGTGTCGATCTCGTTCGGGCTGGAGTAGGGGCGGAGGGCCGGCTGGGTAGGGCGCGGTCTCCGACCGCGCCGCTGACGGCCGGCTGGGACAGCCGGCCCTACCCGGCGAGGACTTCAGGCGCCGACGAGGTTGTACATCGTGTCGCGCTCGAGCGGCGTGCGGCCGGCGCGTTCGACGAGGAACCTGAGCTGCGCCGTCGTCAGGATGTCGGGCGTGTCCGAGCCCGCCATGTGGTAGATGCGCTCTTCCTGGACGGTGCCGTCGAGGTCGTCGGCGCCGTACCACAGCGCGGCCTGCGCCACCGAGACACCGGTGGCAATCCAGAAGGCCTTGATGTGCTCGACATTGTCGAGCATCAGCCGTGACACGGCGATGGTCCGCAGCGTGTCGGCCGCGGTCGGCGGCGGCAGCTTGCGCATCTGGTTGTTGTCGGGGTGGAACGTCAGCGGGATGAACGCCTGGAAGCCGCCCGTGGCATCCTGCGCCTCGCGCACGCGCACCATGTGATCGACCCGCTCGTCGAGCCGCTCGATATGGCCGAACAGCATGGTGACGTTGGTCTTCATGCCGAGCCGGTGCGCCGTCGCGTGGATCGACAGGTAGCGATCGGCATCGGCCTTGTCGTGGGCAATCTTCCGGCGCACGCGGTCGGCGAAGATCTCGGCGCCGCCGCCCGGAATCGACTCCAACCCCACCGCCATCAGTTCGCGCAGCACCTGCTCGTCGGTCATCCCGTAGAGGTCGGCGAAGAACGCGATCTCCACGGCGGTGAACGCCTTGAGGGTGATGTCGGGCCGGATCCGCTTGAAGCCCGCCAGCAGGTCCGTGTAGTACGAGAACGGCAGGTGGGGGTGCAGGCCGTTGACGATGTGGACCTCGGTGAGGGCCTGGCCGTCGCGGGTGCGGACCTTGTCCCAGGCCTGCTCGAGCGACATCGTGTAGGCGCCCGGTTGCCCTTCCTGCAGGCGCGCGAACGAGCAGAACAGGCACGACGCCTGGCAGACGTTGGTGACTTCCAGCCGCAGGTTGTAGTTGTAGAAGGCCCGGTCGCCGTGCCGCCGTTCGCGTTCGCGATTGGCCAGCCAGCCGACGAGGTGGAGGTCGGGATGCTCGAACAGCCGGAGCCCGTCTTCGGCAGACAGGCGCTGCCGGGCGTCGAGCGTGTCTGCGATGTCGAGCAACCCGGCTGCGCGCAGGCGGGTGCGCATGGTGGTCAGCCGATCAGGCGATGCCCCACACCTGAACGCGCAAGGTGCGCGAACGGGGGCCATCGAGCTCGCCCATCAGGATGCGCTGCCACTGGCCGAGCACCACGTCCCCGCCGCTGATCTGCAGCGTGAGGCTGTGCCCCAGCAGGAGGGCCCGCAGGTGGCTGTCGGCGTTCATCCGATCGCAGTCGCTGTGATCCGGGTCGTTGTGCACCCAGGCGTCATCGCGGGCGACCATCTTCTCGAGAAAACGCGTGATGTCGGACAGGAGCGCGGTCTGGAACTCGTTGATGAACACCGTGCACGTGGTATGCAGCGACCACAGGCTGACGATGCCTTCCCGGACGTTGAGGCCCCGGACGAGCTCCATGATGCGTTCGGTCAGATCCACCACATCGACACGCTCGTCGGTTTCGATGACGAAGGTCTCGCCGTGAATCTTCAAGGCACCGGCGGAAACGGTCGTCACCTCCGCGACTGGCGTCTCGCGGACGGTCACCGTGGAACTCTTGCTCATGCGCTCCTCGTTGACGGCTGTAGGGTCCGGAGGCCACAGTGCCACCGGACGCACGAAACGGGAATGTTATGCCAATTGGCCAAGCCGCCGCAACTGATGGGCTCTGCGACGGCTCCTCGAAAGGTCCCGCTGCCTCACATATGACGCCCGGCCGCGTCATCGGGTCCGGCCAGGGACCGCGTCCCGGCTCGTCCCCACCTGGACTCCGGCGATGCCGGACCAGGCCCGGTAGACCCGCGACGAGGTCCAGCGTCCCTCGGCGGCAACGGCGAAGGGCCCCGTGATCGGCACGACGAGTCCGCCGCCAGCCAGCACGTAGGGGACGCCGTTGGTGTCCACCCCGGATCCCAGCCGTCCGCGCAGGGCGAACCGCCCATCGCGCACGGCCGCGCCCTGCCCGCACCACTGCTGGACGGCCGCTTCCAGGTCCAGTCGGCCGAACGCCGACGGCGAGAAGTATGCGCCCGTCGGCTCACTGAAGCCGAACAGGAATGCCGACGCCCGCAGTTCGACCTGCCGGGGCCCGCGGTTGGTGGTACGGCCCACTGACGCATCCATCTGCCGGCGGCCGAGCCCGTCGGACAGCGCGCTGTAGTCGGCGCCCACACTGGCATCCCAGGCGCCCGTCCCCAGCGTCCTGACGCGCACCCCGGTCGTCCAGGCCTGCTGGCCAGCGGCCACGGTGGCGGCGTTCTCCCAGAAGGGCTGCCGGGCCACACTCGCCTCCACCGCCACATGCCGCGCCACGGGACCGGCGACGCGCAAGCCACCGAGCATTGCGTCGTTGCCCCCGAGCCGGGTCGTCCCCACACGGGCCTCGGCCGTGATGCCGCGGGCGAGCCAGGTGCGAATCCCGGCCTGCCCCTGCAGATAGGCCGGATCGTCCACGCCGGTGTCGAGTCGCCCCTGGCCGAGGCGACCGAAGACGCGCACCGTGCCGGCGTGCGTCACCGACGCGTCTGCCGTCGCGGCCGTCTCGCGCCGCTCGAGCAGGCGCTGGCCCTCGAAGCCTTCCGCATGGTCGATCTCGACCCCGCCGACGCCGTGCGGCGCGCGGCGCCACTCGAACGCCGCCAGCGTGCGGCGCACGGTATCGGGCAGGCTGGGCCAGCGGGCCAGTTCGTCGTAGGCCCGGGTCGCCCCGGCCACGTCGCCGGACTGCTCCAGGGCCAGCGCCAGATCCACCAGCGCATCGAGCGTGGCCGGCTCGTGGCTCCGCCACGCCGCCGCGGCCCCAACGGCCGCCGGCCAGTCACGCCTGAGGATCGCCAGCCGCGTCCGCGCCTCCGCATCGACGCCGGGGACGGGCGTCAGCGCCTGGGCACGCGCATACGCCTGCTCCGCGCCGATCCGGTCGTCGCGCCAGGTGAGCAGCCGGGCGTACTGTCGCCACGCGGCCGCATCGGCCGGCTCCCGTGCGAGGTAGGCCGCGAACAGGGGCACGGCCGCGGCATGGGCGCCGCTCCAGGCCGTCACGTCGGCGCGCAGGCGCAGTACGGACGTATCGGAGGGCGGTACAAGCGTCTCGAGGCGGCCAATCGCTTCCTGCGCCAGGGGCCACCGACCAGCCGCCACGCCGAGCGCCGCCTGGACGCGCCAGGCCCTGATGGCGTGGCTCTCGGGGACCTCGGCGACCTCGGCGAACCAGGACACCACGAGGTCGACGCCGGCACCGCTCACCTGCGGCGCCTGCGCCACGGCCTCGGCGAGCAGCAGCGACACGTCGGGCCCAGCCCCCAGTGCCTCGCGCGCCTGCCTGAGCTCGTCGACCAGCGTCGCCGACCGGGCCGTGGCGGCACTGGCCACCACCACGCGCCACGCCTCGCGCGACGATGGCACCTGACGCAGCACGGCGGAGGCCTCGGCGCGCGCCGCGGTCGTGTCGCCCGTGAGACGCAGCGCCTCGGCGTACCGCAGGTGCAGATCGCGATGGTCCGGGTGACGGGCATGCGCCTCGGCGAGCATCGCGAGGCGGGCCTCGGACGTCTCGATGAGGTCGGCAAGGGCCAGCGCCGCATCGGCGCGTCCGCGCGTCACGGCCAGGGTCTCGAGGCGTGCGCGAGCGGTCGCCCCGTGTCCCAGGGCGATCTGCGCGCGGGCCCACAGGACCTGCAGAGCCGCCGGTTCGGAGGCCCCACTCGAGACGATCCGGACCACGTCCGCGGCGCGCTCGAGACCGAGCAGCGCTTCGGCGGCCAGGATCCGGATGTCGGTGGCGGCGACGCCGGCGCCGGGCGCCTCGAGCGACCAGGGCAGCCGCCCGAGGGCCGCCGCGTACTCCCGCCGTGCCACGTCGTCTGTCGCCAGCAGGACGGTGGCTGCACGCACATGGCGGTCCTGCGCCACCAGATGGGCCAGCGCCGACCGGGCGCCGTCGTCCAGTCCACCCTCGCGGCCCAGGTGCAGGCGAGCCGTCGCCAGCGCGCGTGCGCCGTCGTCCAAGTCGGCACCGAGGGCCTCGAGCGCGGCGTCTGCGTCGGCCCAGCGTCGACTCGCGATGGCGGCATCGAACCGGAGGCGAGCCCAGGCGTGCGGCGCCGCG
>NZ_JALHPM010000038.1:0-42832 GCF_022842525.1 Luteitalea sp. | reverse complement strand
CCCCATCGATCCTCGTCGAACCCGGCGCCGCGCCGGCGCCATCGGGGCTGACGGGCAGCCGCGAGCCCGGCCCGCCGCCCCCAGCGCCATCTGCGGCCGGCGGCGGCGCACCCTCGAGTCCTGCGCCAGGAGGGCCAGACGACGAGGCGCGGGTCCAGGCCACACTCGAGCGGTGGGCGAAGGCCTACGGCGCACGGGATGCCCGTGGCGTCGAGGACGTTCAACCGGGTCTGGGGGACACGCTGGAGAAGCAGTTCGCCGCGTTGCGGACGGTGGACGTGGCGCTGAGTGGATGCCGGGTCGCCGTGCAGGACACTCGAGCAACGGCCACCTGCCAGGAGCAGTTCTCGGCCGAGATGAAGGTGGGCGGTCAGCGCACCAGCGACACGCGGCGCCGGCAGTTCTCGCTCGAGAAAAGCGCGACAGGCGCCTGGCGCATCACCAGCGCCCGCATCGTCCGCTGACGGCCGGGGCGTCGGCCGGCTCGGCGAGCCGGCCCTCCCACGTGAGGTCTTGCGGCTGCCGATTCCCGGTGTCCGTTCTTCCGGTTTCCGGTTTCCGGTTTGAGGCTCAGAACGTGTAGTCGAACCCCACGGTGGCGGTGATCCGGCTGCGAAGGCCGGCGTCGGTGACCGGCAACAGGACGTGTGCCGAGAGCAGGGCACGCGACCCCAGGTTGATCTTGGCGCCGAAGGCCGCAAGGCCGAGAGTCAGCGAGCCCTGACGGGCCTGGAACTCGCGGAACGACGGCGACTCGAGGGCAGGGCTGACGACCGGCTGCCCCTGCGGTGTGTAGGTGAAGACGCGCTGCCCGACCTCCAGTCGACCGACGTTGCGGAGCGTGCGCCCCATGAACTCGCCGAGCAACGTCAGGCGATCGGTGGCGGCGTACTCGATGCCGCCGTTGAAGTGCATCTCGTCGGGTGGGGTGTCGCTCGGCAGCAGCGCGCTGGCCAGGTCCGCATCGTGGCCGATGTACGTGCTGATGTCCGTGCGGCCACTGAAGGTGTAGCCGACGTTGACGTGCTGGGCGAAGCGATCGGTGCCGGTCGAGACCACCAGGGCCAGACGACTCTGGATCGCGCCGGTGCCGAGCAGGTTCTCGGCATCCCCGGTCGGCAGGCGCAAGTCGAGCGTCGCCGCGAGGCCCTGCGCACCGCGCTGGCGGAGGTTGTACTTCGTGCGCAGCACCACGTCGCCGATGCCGCTGGCGCTGCGCGCCTCGGTGAAGGTCCGCCGCGACACGTCGGCGCCCGTCTGGAAGGTGTGCACGAGGGGCTGGAAGGCGGTGCCGAGGCGCACGATCTCGGCGTCCGCCGTCGCTTCGAGGTCCACGCGCATCACCGGGATGGCGATGCCGACATCCCAGCGGGACGTGACGCCGTAGGTGGCGAAGAACGCCGCCGTGTCGGTCGAGGCCCTGATCGAGGTCCTGACGGTGATGATGTCGGACTCGAAGCCGGGGTTGAGCAGGTTGCCGTCGCCGGTCGCCTGCAGGCCGACCTGCGCCGGGCAGCAGTCGTTGTGTGGCAGCAGGAACTGGATCGACCCGTTGTCGAGCGACTCGCCCTCGAACCGATCGAAGGACGTGTGCTGATACGAGGCCCCGGCCGAGAAGCGCCCGCGGCCGACGGTCAGCGACCGTTCGCCGAACGACGGGCCGAAGCTGCGCGTGCTGCGCGCCGGCAGCCCTGTGGTCTCGTCGGTCGTGAACGAGAACGCGCCGCTGGAGTTGCCGATCGGAAAGGTGGCGAACTGGGTCGCCAGCAGCCGGTTGAAGTTGAGCACGACCTCGGCGGCGTCGATCTGGAAGGCGCGTCCTGACCGGGGGTCGGTGCCCACATAGAGTTCATTGAGTGGCGTGAAGTGCGCATCGTGCGGCACGGGCGTGCCGGCGTCGAGGCGAATGCCATTCAGGATGAGATTCGGCAACAGCCCGGCGACGCCGCTGGGCGTCTGGGCGCGCGCCGGCAGACTGCCGGCCCAGACGCCGGCCACGACCAACGCCACCGCCATTCGCTTCGACATGGCACTCCCTCCGTTGCTGTCCACAACGATGGGCGCGCCCGGCACGAACGTCAGCTCGTCATTTGAACGCCTCTTCTGACGGGGCCTTCGGCACTCGGCTTCGCTGACGGGCCTTCGGCCTTCTGCCCTCGACATTCAGCATTCGGCATCTCGGCATTGCTGAACACACGAAAGGCGGGACCCTCGGTTCGAGAGTCCCGCCCGTGGTGCTGAATCGACGGCCGGCTGGGACAGCCGGCCCTACCCCTACTCGACGACCTCGCCGCGCTCGCGATCGAGGAGATCGTCGGCATCCGACAGGTAGTCGAGGTCGCGCTCCAGCTCCGCGTCCTCGGGGGACGGCGGCGGTGGCGGCGGCGGCGCATCCGACGGGATGTGCACGTTGGAGTACGCGTAGAAGCCCGTACCGGCCGGGATCAGGCGCCCCATCGTGACGTTCTCCTTCAGGCCGCGCAGCGTGTCGATGCGCCCGGAGATGGACGCCTCGGTGAGCACGCGCGTGGTCTCCTGGAAGGAGGCCGCCGAGATGAACGAGTCGGTCGAGAGCGACGCCTTGGTGATGCCGAGCAGCATCGGGCGGCCCTTCGCGGGGACGCCACCGGACGTCACCACGCGCTCGTTCTCCTCGATGAACCGGAACCGGTCCACCACGTCGTCGATCAGGAACTCGGTGTCGCCGACATCCTCGATCTTCACCCACCGCATCATCTGACGGACGATGGTCTCGATGTGCTTGTCGTTGATGTTGACGCCCTGCAGACGGTAGACCTCCTGGATCTCGTTGACCAGGTACCGCTGCAGTTCCTTCTCGCCGAGCACCGCCAGGATGTCGTGCGGGTTGCTCGGGCCATCCATCAGCTGCTCGCCGGCCCGGACGCGATCGCCGTCCTGGACGTTGACGTGCACGCCGCGCGGCAGGCTGTACTCGCGCGGCTCGCCACCCTCTTCCTCGGGCACGATCATGATCTTGCGCTGGCCCTTGACGATGCCGCCGATCTTGACGATGCCGTCGATCTCGCTGATGACGGCGGCCGCCTCGCGGGGCTTGCGGGCCTCGAACAGTTCGACCACGCGCGGCAGACCGCCCGTGATGTCCTTGGTCTTGGTCGTCTCGCGCGGAATCTTCGCGAGCACCGCGCCCGGGGTGACCGCATCTCCGTCCTCCACCATGAGGTGGGCGTGCGACGGGATGTGGTACTTCCGGAGCACCTTGCCCTCGAGGTTGCGAATCTCGACGAGCGGCTGCTTCTTCTCGTCGATGCCCTCGATGATGATCCGGCGCGACATGCCGGTGACCTCGTCCACCTCCTCGTGGACGGTGACGTCGGCGATGATGTCCTTGAACTTCACCGTGCCCGCCTCCTCCGTCAGGATGGAGAACGTGAACGGATCCCATTCGAGGAGAACCTGACCCGGCTCGACCTTCTGGCCATCGGTGACGCGCAGGCGCGCGCCGTAGATGACCTGGTAGTGCTCGACGTCGCGGCCCTTGGCGTCGCGGACGATCAGGTTGCCGTTGCGGTTCATCACGACCTGGTCGCGGATGCCGCCCTCGACGCCCGTCTCGACCGACGAGATGTTCTCGAACCGGACCGTGCCGGCGTGACGCGATTCCTGAGTCGACTGCTCGGAAATCCGTGACGCCGTGCCGCCGATGTGGAACGTGCGCATCGTGAGCTGAGTACCCGGCTCGCCGATGGACTGTGCCGCCACCACACCGACCGCCAGACCCATCTCCACCATGCGTCCGGTCGCGAGGTCGCGGCCGTAGCACTTGGCGCACACGCCACGCCGGCTGGCGCAGGTGAGCACGGAGCGGATCTTGACCATCTCGATGCCCGCCTCCTGGACGACCGTAGCGAGATCCTCGGTGATCTCCTCGCTGGCGCCCACGAGCACGTCGCGCGTGATGGGGTCGATGACGTCCTCGAGCGTGACGCGGCCGATGATGCGGTCGCGCAGCGGCTCGATGGTCTCGCCCGCCTCGACGATCGGCTTGGCCTCGATGCCGTCCATCGTGCCGCAATCGGGCTCGTGGATGATGACATCCTGCGCCACGTCGACCAGACGACGCGTCAGGTAGCCCGAGTCGGCGGTCTTGAGCGCCGTGTCGGCCAGGCCCTTGCGTGCGCCGTGCGTCGAGATGAAGTACTGCAGCACCGTCAGCCCTTCACGGAAGTTCGACGTGATGGGCGTCTCGATGATCTCGCCCGACGGCTTGGCCATCAGGCCACGCATGCCGGCGAGCTGGCGGATCTGCTGCTTCGAACCACGGGCGCCCGAGTCCGCCATGATGTAGACGGGGTTGAACGACTGGCCCGAGCGGTCGCGCTCTTCCATCTCGCCGAACATCTTGTCGGCGATCTTCTCGGTCGCTTCCGACCAGAGGGCGATGACCTTGTTGTAGCGCTCACCGTTGGTGATGGCGCCTTCCTGGTACTGCTGCTCGACCTTGATCACTTCCGTCTTGGCGTGGTCGACCAGCTCGGTCTTGACCGACGGGATGATCAGGTCGTTGATGCCGATCGACAGGCCCGACCGCGTGGCGTAGGTGAAGCCCAGCGTCTTGAGGCTGTCGAGCATCTGGACGGTCTTCTCGAGCCCGAAGTGCAGGTAGCAGTACTGCACCGCCTGCTGCAGCCCCTTCTTCTTGAGCAGGCCGTTGATGAACGGCATCTCCTCGGGCAGCGAGCTGTTCCAGATGACGCGACCGACGGTCGTGTTGATGATGCGGCGCTCGACGGCCTGCAGCGGCGTGTGCAGCACGGCCTGGTCGTCGCGGGCGACGGTCAGGTCGATCAGGTTGCCGGTCAGCCGCAGCCGGATCGGCGTCAGCGTCTCGAGTTCCCCGTTCTCCAGCGCCAGCACCACGTCGTCGAGGTTGGCAAACAGGCGGCCTTCGCCGATCGCCCCGGCCTTCGACTTCGTGAGGTAGTAGCAGCCGAGCACGATGTCCTGCGACGGCACGGCAATCGGTGCCCCGTTGGCCGGCGACAGGATGTTGTTGCTCGACAGCATCAGCACCGAGGCTTCGATCTGCGCCTCGGGCGACAGCGGGATGTGCACCGCCATCTGGTCGCCGTCGAAGTCGGCGTTGAACGCCGTGCAGACGAGCGGGTGGATGCGAATGGCCTTGCCTTCGACCAGCACCGGCTCGAAGGCCTGGATGCCGAGACGGTGCAGCGTCGGGGCGCGGTTCAGGAGCACCGGATGCTCCTTGATGCACTCCTCGAGCACGTCCCACACCTCGGAGCGCTGCTCCTCCACCATCTCCTTGGCCTGCTTGATGGTGGCGACCAGCCCGCGCTCTTCGAGCTTGTTGTAGATGAACGGCTTGAAGAGCTCGAGCGCCATCTTCTTCGGCAGGCCGCACTGGTGGAGCTTCAGCTCCGGCCCGACGACGATGACCGAACGGCCCGAGTAGTCGACGCGCTTGCCGAGCAGGTTCTGGCGGAACCGGCCCTGCTTGCCCTTGAGCGTGTCCGACAGCGACTTGAGCGGGCGGTTGTTGGCCCCGCGCAGCACGCGGCCGCGACGCCCGTTGTCGAACAGCGCATCGACCGCTTCCTGAAGCATGCGCTTCTCGTTGCGGATGATGACGTCGGGCGCCTTGAGCTCCATCAGCTTCTTCAACCGGTTGTTGCGGTTGATGACGCGGCGATAGAGGTCGTTGAGGTCGGAGGTCGCGAAGCGGCCACCGTCGAGCGGCACGAGCGGACGCAGCTCGGGCGGAATGACCGGGATGACGTCCAGGATCATCCACTCCGGCCGGTTGCTGCTCTTGCGGAAGGCGTCGACCACCTTGAGGCGCTTGGCGTACTTCTGGCGCTTCTGGATCGACTGCTCGACCTTCATCTTCTCGCGCAGCTCGACCGCGAGCGTGGCGATGTCGACGTTGCGGAGCAGGCTCTTGATCGCCTCGGCGCCCATCTGCGCCGTGAACGCCGTGAAGCCGTACTCCTCGCGGGCCTTGCGGTACTGGTCCTCGTTGAGCAGCTCGTTCTGCTTCATGTCCGTGTCGCCCGGCTCGATGACGACATAGGCCTCGAAGTACAGCACGCGCTCGAGGTCACGGAGCGAGATGTCGAGCAGGTGCCCGATGCGGCTCGGCAGGCCCTTGAAGAACCACACGTGGCTCACCGGCGTGGCGAGCTCGATGTGGCCCATGCGCTCGCGGCGCACCCGGGCCTGGGTCACTTCCACGCCGCACTTGTCGCAGATCACGCCGCGGTGCTTCATGCGCTTGTACTTGCCGCAGAGGCACTCCCAGTCGGTGACCGGGCCGAAGATGCGGGCACAGAACAGGCCATCACGCTCCGGCTTGAACGTCCGGTAGTTGATGGTCTCGGGCTTGGTGACCTCACCGTACGACCACTGGCGGATCTTGTCTGGCGACGCCAGGCTGATCCGGATCGAGTCGAAGTCCGCGGTGAGCGTCCCCTTGGTCGAGAAGTCTGGTCTCATGTTGCGTTAAACCCCCTGCCCCACGGGTTCGGCCGGCACCGGTTCGTCGGTGCCCAGCGGTGCGAGCCGCGGCGCCCGCAGCTTCACGAGTTCCACGTCGAGGCACAGTGCCTGGAGCTCTCGGATCAGCACGTTGAACGACTCGGGCAGGCCAGGCGTGAAGCTGGCATCGCCCTTGACGATGGCCTCGTAGATCTTGGCGCGGCCGGTCACGTCGTCGGACTTGGCCGTCAGCAGCTCCTGCAGGATGTGCGCGGCGCCATACGCCTCGAGCGCCCACACCTCCATCTCGCCGAAGCGCTGGCCGCCGAACTGCGCCTTGCCGCCCAGCGGCTGCTGGGTGATCAGCGAGTACGGTCCAATCGACCGCGCGTGGATCTTGTCGTCCACGAGGTGGGACAGCTTGAGCATGTAGATGTACCCGACGGTCACCTTCTGCTCGAACTTGACCCCGGTCATGCCGTCGAACAGGTCGGTCTTGCCCTGATCGGGCAGCCCGGCCAGGTTCAGGTACTGGCGGATCTCGTCTTCCTTGGCCCCGTCGAACACCGGCGTCGCGAAGTGGACGCCGTTCTTCAGCGTGGACGTGAACGCCGCGACCTCGGCCGGCGTGTCGAGCGCCTTGACGCGGTCCGACGTCGGGAACACGACGGCCAGACGCGCCTTGACGTCCTCGTTGCTGCGCTGGTCCTTGACCATCTGGTCGAGCTGCTCGCCGATGCCGTGCGCCGCCCAGCCCAGGTGCGTCTCGAGGATTTGCCCGACGTTCATGCGCGACGGCACGCCGAGCGGGTTCAGCACGATCTCCACCGGACGTCCGTCCGGCAGGTACGGCATGTCCTCTTCCGGCAGGATGCGCGCGATGACGCCCTTGTTGCCGTGACGACCGGCCATCTTGTCGCCCACCGACAGCTTGCGCTTCATGGCGACGTAGACCTTGACCAGCTTGATCACGCCCGGCGGCAGTTCGTCGCCGCGACGGATCTTCTCCTTCTTCTCCTCGAAGACCTCGCGCGTGACCTCGACCTGACGGTCGGTGCGCTCCTCGATCTCGCGCAGCGCGTCCTCGAGGCGGACGTCGTTGGCCTCGATGCGCGACCGCACCAGCGACAGGAACGGCACGTCGTGCATCAGCTCGCGCGTCAGCACCGTGCCCTTCTTCACCAGTCGCTGCTGGCCGTGCTGGTCGAACAGGTCGGTGCGGAGCGTCTGGCCGTCCAGCAACGCGATGACGCGCTTCTTCACCTCGTCGTGAAGAATGCGGATCTCGTCCTGGAGGTTCTTCTCCATCATCTCGAGCTCTTCGGCCTCGATGGCCTTGGCCCGATCGTCCTTCTCGATGCCCTTGCGCGAGAAGATCTTGACGCCGACGATGATGCCCTCGATGCCCGGCGGGCAGGTCAGCGAGGCATCCTTCACGTCGCCGGCCTTCTCGCCGAAGATCGCCCGCAGCAGCTTCTCTTCCGGCGTCAGCTGGGTCTCACCCTTCGGCGTCACCTTGCCGACGAGGATGTCGCCCGGCTTGACGTAGGCGCCGATGCGGATGATGCCGCTCTCGTCGAGGTCGCGCAGGTAGTTCTCGCCGACATTGGGGATGTCGCGCGTGATCTCCTCGGGCCCGAGCTTGGTGTCGCGGGCCTCGATCTCGAACTCCTCGATGTGGATGGAGGTGTAGTAGTCCTCCTTGACCAGCTTCTCGGAGACGAGGATGGCGTCCTCGAAGTTGTAGCCGCGCCACGGCATGAACGCGACCAGCACGTTGCGGCCGAGCGCCAGCTCGCCCATCTCCGTGCACGGTCCGTCGGCCAGCACCTGCCCCTTGAGCACCTTCTCGCCGACGCGGACGATCGGCCGCTGGTTGATGCAGGTGTTCTGGTTCGAGCGCTTGAACTTGATCAGGTTGTAGATGTCGGCGCCCATCTCGCTCGACACCTGGTCGCCATCGACACGGACGACGATGCGCTGGCTGTCGACGTAGTCGACGATGCCGGCACGACGCGCCAGCGTCACGGCGCCCGAATCGCGCGCCGTGATGTACTCCATGCCCGTGCCCACGTACGGGGCCTTGGCGCGGAGCAGCGGCACGGCCTGGCGCTGCATGTTGCTGCCCATCAGCGCCCGGTTGGCGTCGTCGTTCTCGAGGAACGGGATCAGCGAGGCCGCCACCGAGACGAGCTGCTTGGGCGAGACGTCGATGAAGTGCAGCGTCTCGCGCGGCGCCAGGATGAAGTTGCCGGCCTGGCGGGCGTTGACGCGCTCGTTGACGAACTGCGCATCCTCACCGACCTCGGCATTGGCCTGGGCGATGATGTACTGGTCTTCCTCCCACGCCGAGAGGTAGAACGGGTGCGGTTCGTACTCGACCTCCGGATGCGCCTGGCGGGCCGTCTCGGCCTCCTGGACGCGCACCACGGCCCCGGCCTCGAGCTTGCCCGCGCCGGTCGTGATCTTCACGTAATCGACGACGTACCCGTTCTCGACCTTGCGGTACGGCGACTCGATGAAGCCGAACTCGTTGATCCGCGCATACGACGACAGCGACGAGATCAGGCCGATGTTCGGGCCTTCCGGCGTCTCGATCGGGCAGATGCGCCCGTAGTGCGTCGGGTGGACGTCGCGGACCTCGAAGCCGGCACGCTCGCGCGACAGACCGCCTGGCCCGAGGGCCGAGAGACGCCGCTTGTGCGTGATCTCGGACAGCGGGTTGGTCTGGTCCATGAACTGCGACAGCTGCGAGCTGCCGAAGAACTCGCGGATCGCCGCCATGACCGGCTTGGCGTTGATCAGGTCGTGCGGCATGGCGGTGGCCATTTCCTGGTACACCGACATCTTTTCCTTGATCGCACGCTCCATCCGGACCAGGCCGATGCGGAACTGGTTCTCGAGCAGCTCGCCGACCGAGCGCACGCGCCGGTTGCCGAGGTGATCGATGTCGTCCACGTTGGCCGGGTTGCGGCGCAGCTTCAGCAGGTACTTGATGACCTCGTAGAAGTCCTGCGGGTGCAGCACCTTCTCGTCGAGCGGCGTCTGCAGCTTCAGCTTGGTGTTGAGCTTGAGGCGGCCGACCCGCGAGAAGTCGTACTTCTGCGGGTTGAAGAACATGCTCTCGAAGAGCGACCGCGAGCTCTCCAGCGTCGGGGGGTCTCCCGGACGCAGGCGGCGGTAGATCTCGATGAGCGCTTCCTCGTGGGTGCGGATCGGGTCCTTCTTCAGGGTCGCCGACAGCACCGGCCCGACTTCGTCCTTCTCCGGGAAGAAGATGTCGATGCGCTCGATGCCCTTCTCCTGGGCCATCGCCAGCACGCGAGCCGACAGCTCCTCGTTGGCCTCGAGCAGCACTTCGCCCGACGACGGATCGACGACGTCGGCGGCCGAGTACGGCATCTCGCCTTCGAGGTGGCTGTACTCCACCGGCACTTCGGTGATGCCGGCGTGCCGCAGCGCCTTGATCAGCGCCTTGGTGATGCGCTTGCCGCGCGTCATCGCCAGTTCGCTGCCCGGGATGGTCATGTCCTCGCCGGCGCGCCAGTCCACCGGACTGTCGTTGACGGTCCACAGGACGCGGTCACCCTTCAGGTGCAGCGAGTCGATGGTGTAGAAGGCGCGCAGCATCTCGTCGGCGTTGCGCAGGCCGAGGGCGCGCAGGAACACCGTGCCGAGGAACTTGCGCTTGCGGTCGATGCGCACGTACAGCAGGTTCTTGCTGTCGTACTCGAACTCGACCCACGAGCCGCGATACGGGATCAGCTGGCCGATGAACAGGGTCTTGTCTTCCGTGTGGAAGAACGCGCCCGGCGATCGGTGCAGCTGCGAGACGATGACCCGCTCGGTCCCGTTGATGATGAAGGTGCCGTGGTCGGTCATCAGCGGAATGTCGCCGAAGTAGACCTCCTGCTCCTTGATGTCGCGAATGGTCTTGGCGCCCGTCTCGGGGTCCTTGTTCCAGACCACCAGGCGGATCGTCACCTTGAGGGGGATGGCATAGGTCATCCCGCGCTCGAGACACTCGTTGATGTCGTACTTGAGGTTGAGCGCCATGCGGCGCCCGCCGATCTCGTGGACCAGACCACGAGCCTCGTCACCCCAGCCGCACTCGTCCCAGTTGCCGATCGAGTACTCGATGAACTCCAGCGAGGAGTTCTCGCGGAAGTCCGAGATCGGGAAGACCGACTTGAAGACGGCCTGCAGACCGACGTCCTCGCGCTCGGCCGGCAGCGTGTACATCTGCAGGAACCGATCGTAGGACTTCTTCTGAATCTCGATCAGGTTGGGAATCGGAACGGTCGTCCGAATCTTGGAAAAATCGATGCGCTCGCGGTAGACGTTCTTGGCCAGGCTGCTGCTCATACTTCTCGATTCCCCCGGGTCAGGTTCCGCCATGAACCACCCGTCGCACGAGGTCTTCGGAGCCGAAAATCACACAAACGGCGAAAGCCGCGCGGCCCTGACGGGCTCGACCTGGCGGGGTCGAGCCCATCCGATGGGCACACGCGGCTCGCGAACAAGCCGGACCGTGCTACTTGATCTCGACCTTCGCGCCGGCCTCTTCGAACTTCTTCTTGATGGCCGCGGCCTCGTCCTTCGTCGCGCCTTCCTTGATCGGCTTGGGCGCGCCCTCGACGAGGTCCTTGGCTTCCTTCAGACCGAGCGAGGTGACCTCGCGGACGGCCTTGATCACGTTGATCTTGTTGGCGCCCACGTCGGTGAGGATGACGTTGAACTCCGTCTGCTCCTCGGCCGGGGCTGCCGCCGCACCCGCCGCCGGGCCGGCCACGGCCACCGGGGCCGCTGCCGCTGCCGACACGCCGAGCTCGGCTTCCAGCGTCTTGACGAGCTTCGAGAGCTCCATCACCGAGATGTTCTTGATGTACTCGACAACCTGATCCTGCGTCACGTCTGCCATTGTCCGAATCTCCTTACCGTCGACTATCAGCGCTCTGCGTCCGGCTTTCAGCTACCACGGTCTCCATCGCTGCTCGTTCCACGTCATCCGGGACAGCAGGTGCCTGATAGCTGACAGCGACCTCGTGACCGACCCACCTACTCGGCGGTCGGCTGTTCTTCGCCCTTCTTCTTCTCCACCTGCACCAGGACGTTCATCAGGTCCCGCGGCGCGGCACTCAGCACGCTCACGATCTGGACCATCGGGGCCTGCAGCAGGTACAGCAGCTTGGCGTACAGTTCCGGCTTCCCGGGCATGTTCGCCAGCTCGTTCACGGCGGGGCCTTCCACCACGTCGCCCTGCACCACCGCCGCCTTCAACACCAGCGACGGCGCGGTCTTGGCAAACGTCGTGAGCACCTTCGCGAGCGCCACCGGGTCGTCGCCGCTGAAGGCGACCGCCGTCGTGCCCGTGAAGTGCGGCGCCAGCGCCTCGAAGGGCGTGCCGGCCATCGCGCGACGCGCGAGGGTGTTCTTCACGACCTTGTAGGAGCCCTGCACTGCGCGCACCTGGCGACGCAGCTCGGTGACCTCGGGAACCTTGAGGCCCTTGTACTCCAGCAGGATCAGGCTCTCGGACTTCCCGAAGGATTCCGTCAGCCGTCCGAGTTCCAGTTGCTTGTCAGCACGAGATACAGCCATGGTCTCTCCCCTTACTTGACGAGCGCCTCGACATGCGAGGTGTCGATCGCCACGCCTGGACCCATGGTCGAGCTGACCGTCAGGCTCTTCAGATACTTGCCCTTGGCCGCCGCCGGCTTCGCCTTCATCACACTGTCGAAGAGGGCGTGCGCATTGGCCAGGAGGTTTTCGGCCGGGAACGACACCTTGCCGATCGGCGCGTGCACGATGCCGGTCTTGTCCACACGGAACTCGACCTTGCCCGCCTTGATCTCCTGCACGGCCTTGGTGATGTCGGTCGTCACCGTTCCGGTCTTCGGATTCGGCATGAGGCCGCGCGGACCGAGCACCTTGCCCAGCTTGCCCACCGCACGCATCATGTCGGGCGTGGCCACGACGGCATCGAAATCCGTCCAGCCGCCCGCGATCTTCTCGACGAGTTCCTCGCCACCGATGGCATCCGCCCCGGCCGCCTCGGCCTCGCGCTGCTTCTCGGGGTTGGCGATCACCAGCACGCGCTTGGTCTTGCCCAGGCCGTGCGGCAGCACCACGGTGCCGCGCACCATCTGGTCGGCGTGCTTCGGATCGACACCGAGGCGGATGGCCACCTCGACGGTTTCGTCGAACTTGGTGTACTTGAGCTTCTGGACGAGGGGAATGGCCTCATCCAGCACGTACGGGCGCTCTTCGACCTGGGCGCGCGCCGCCGCAAACTTCTTCCCGGGAGTGGGCATGTGTCCTCCGTGGTGCAGTCGGCCGCGCTGCGGCCTCCCACGTTGCGTGTAGATCCCGTCAATTTGAAATTGGAAATTTCAAATCACCGGAACACCACCTTCTAGCCGACGACGTCGAGGCCCATCGAGCGGGCCGTACCGGCCACGCTGCGCATGGCCGCCTCGAGCGACTCGCAGTTGAGGTCGGGCAACTTGATGCGCGCGATCTCCTCGACCTGCGCCTTGGTCACCGTCCCCACCTTGTTCTTGTTCGGCTCGGCCGAGCCCTTCGGCACGTTGGCCGCCCGCTTGAGCAGGATCGGCGCCGGGGGCGTCTTCAGCACGAAGGTGTACGACCGGTCGGCAAACACCGTCACCACCACGGGGATGATGAGGCCGTCCTGCCCGGCAGTCTTCGCGTTGAAGTTCTTGCAGAAGTCCATGATGTTGACGCCCTGCGGACCGAGCGCGGTCCCGACGGGCGGCGCCGGCGTTGCCTTGCCGGCGGCGATCTGGAGCTTCACGAGTGCTTGAACTTTCTTGGCCATGTCTCTTCGAACCTGCTGTGCCTGAAACCCGCGTGCGACCGGCGCGGAACGCCGGCCCTCCCGAGGCGCTCTGCCTAGAGCTTCTCCACCTGAAGGAAGTCGAGCTCCACCGGCGTCGACCGCCCGAAGATCGTCACCATGACCTTCAGCGTGCTGCGCTCGGTATTGACCTCGTCCACCGTGCCGTTGAAGTTGGTGAACGGACCTTCGTTGATACGAACCTGGTCGCCCTTCTCGAAGGAGTACTTCGGCTTGGGCTTCTCCGCGCTCTCGCGCACCTGCAGGAGGATGTTCTCCACCTCTTCCCGGGTGAGCGGCGTGGGCTTGGCGCCCGCCCCGACGAACCCGGTGACCTTCGGCGTGTTCTTCACCACGTGCCACGCGTCGTCGGTCATCAGCATCTCGACGAACAGGTAGCCCGGGAAGATGCGCTTGGGCGCTTCGTACTTCTTCCCGTTGCGCATCTCGACGACGACTTCCTGGGGCACCAGCACTTCGCCGAACTTGTCCTCGAGCCCGTAGGCCTGGACCCGCTGCTCGAGCGACTCCTTGACCTTCTTCTCGAAGCCCGAGTAGGTGTGCACGATGTACCAGTTGAGCACCGGGCCCGCCGCCGCCCCTTCATGCATCCCGCTGATGCCCTCGCTCATGCCGCCCCCCCGAGTCGTCGGAAGATCCACTCGACGACCTTGTTGAAGGCGGCATCGATCGCAAACAGGTACAACCCCATGATCAGCGAGAAGGCGATCACGACGATGGTCGTGGCCTGCACCTCGCGCTGCGTCGGCCACGAGACCCGCCCGACCTCTTCACGCACCTTCGTCAGGAAGTCCTTGGCACGCGGCCACCAGCCGAGCGGGCCAGCGGGAGCCACCACGGGCGTCTCGGCCTCGCGACGGCCAACCTGAGCGTCCTTGACGTTATCCACCATCGCGGTCTTCACGGTGCGGTTTCCTTCAGTGCCGACGCCCGGACGCGTGTCGCGACTGTCGCGACCCGTGCCCCGGGCGCCCGCCGGCGGGTGTGGCAGGCCAGGAGGGAATCGAACCCCCAACCCCCGGTTTTGGAGACCGGTGCTCTGCCAATTGAGCTACTGGCCTGTACGGGTCCTGCCTCTGCCTACTTGCTTTCCTTGTGATCGGTGTGCGACTTGCAGAAGCGGCAGAACTTCTTCATGTTCAGGCGCTCGGTCGTCTTCTTCTTGTTGCGCGTCGTGCTGTAGTTCCGACGCTTGCACTCGCCGCACGCGAGCTGAACGATGTCTCTCATGACGAACTCTCGTGTCTCAGGGCTCAGGACTCAGGGCTCAAGCGCGAGACTTGAGACCTGCGACGTGAGACGTACCTGCTGTTAGGCCAGAATCTCGGTGATGGTGCCCGCACCCACCGTGCGCCCACCCTCACGGATGGCGAACCGCAGGCCCTTCTCCAGCGCCACCGGGCCGATGAGCTCGATCTCCATCGCCACGTTGTCGCCCGGCATCACCATCTCCACGCCCTCGGGCAGCTTGGCCACACCCGTGACGTCGGTCGTCCGGATGTAGAACTGCGGCCGATAGCCGTTGAAGAACGGCGTGTGCCGCCCGCCCTCTTCCTTGGTCAGGACGTACACTTCGCCCTTGAACTTGGTGTGCGGCAGAATCGACCCGCTCTTGGCCAGCACCTGGCCGCGCTCGACCGATTCCTTGTCGATGCCCCGCAGCAGCGCCCCGATGTTGTCGCCGGCCTGCCCTTCATCGAGCAGCTTCTTGAACATCTCGACGCCGGTCACCACCGTCTTGCGCGTCGGACCGAAGCCCACGATCTCGATTTCCTCGCCGACCTTGACCTTGCCACGCTCGACGCGGCCCGTCACCACCGTGCCGCGGCCCGAGATCGAGAACACGTCCTCGACCGGCATCAGGAACGGCTTGTCGATCTGGCGCTCCGGCATCGGGATGTACTGATCCACGGCCTCCATCAGCGCGTCGATCGTCTTCTCCCATTCCGGGTCGCCCTCGAGCGCCTTGAGCGCCGAGCCGCGCACAATCGGAATCTCGTCGCCCGGGAACCCGTAGCTCGAGAGCAGCTCCCGCACCTCGAGCTCGACCAGGTCCAGCAGCTCCGCGTCGTCGACCGCGTCCACCTTGTTCAGGAACACCACCAGGTACGGCACGCCCACCTGCCGTGCCAGCAGGATGTGCTCGCGCGTCTGCGGCATCGGGCCGTCGGTGGCCGCCACGACCAGGATGCCGCCGTCCATCTGCGCCGCACCCGTGATCATGTTCTTCACGTAGTCGGCGTGCCCCGGGCAGTCCACGTGCGCGTAGTGCCGGTTGGCCGTCTCGTACTCCACGTGCGCCGTCGCGATCGTGATGCCGCGCTCCCGCTCTTCCGGCGCGTTGTCGATCGAATCGAACGACCGGAACGACACCTTCGGGTTGTGCTTGTGCAACACCTTGGTGATCGCTGCCGTCGTCGTCGTCTTGCCGTGGTCGATGTGGCCGATCGTCCCGATGTTGACGTGCGGCTTCGAACGATCGAACTTTTCTTTACCCATAACCTTGTACGCTCTCTCCGCTACACCCGGCGCCACCGCCTGGTTGCGCGTGCTCCACCGTCTTCGCCCGGGCGTGCCATCCCGCCCGCCGCGGCTCGCTGCGCGAGCGCCGATGGGCATCCTTCGCCTCGAGGCCTGACATCCGACGCGCACCGCCTCGGCGGCTTGCCAGCCGAAGCTCACGCTCAGGATGCCCGGCGTGAGCGAAGGATGGAGCCGATGACCGGGATTGAACCGGTGACCTCGTCCTTACCAAGGACGCGCTCTGCCAACTGAGCTACATCGGCCTTCGCTACACGCTCACTTCGTTCGCAGCTTCGGCCGACCGGGTCGAAGCCACCGAACATTCCCTGCGCTCGCGGCTTCGGCCAGACAGGTCGGAGCCTCTGAACGCTCACTTCGTATGCAGGCCCGGCGAGCAACGCGAGCGGGGTGGGCGAAGGCTGGAGCGGGAGACGGGGATCGAACCCGCGACCAACAGCTTGGAAGGCTGTGACTCTACCACTGAGTTACTCCCGCCTTCGCACCACGCTCTTCACTGCCACGTCGACCCGATGCCTGCCACGCCCGCATCCTGCCTCACACCCGGGGTCACTCCCGGTCCCACGTGCCCAACCCGCGTCGTTCGCGTCACCACGCCTGCATGACCATCCGGAGACCCCCAGGCCGCCGGGCTCGCCAGCCGTGGTCCGCCGTCGCGCAAGGCGCTGGCGGACGAAGGCTGGTGGCGAGGGAAGGATTCGAACCTTCGAAGGCGCTTGGCCGACAGATTTACAGTCTGCTGCGTTTGACCGCTCCGCAACCTCGCCGAACGACTGATCGGGCCGGAGCCCGCGTGGGACTCGGCTTCGGACGCCGTCAGGCGCCCGCAGACACACCAGGTCCGACCGTTTCCCTGCGCTACTTCTGGAGCTGGCGAAGGGATTTGAACCCCCGACCGGCTGATTACAAATCAGCTGCTCTACCGGACTGAGCTACGCCAGCCGGACAAAGGAGGAAAGTGTAGCACACGCGTTCGAGACGCTACAAGCACGAGGCCTGTCCCCCGGCCACGGCACCTGCCCGCACGTCATGCGTGTGTCCTGCACACGACCGCCGCCTCCCGGCAACCCGTGAGTCTAGCCTGAATGCCCGCGACCAGGCAACTCCCCTGCCATGCGCTGCCGCAACGCCTCGTACAGCACCACGCCGGTCGCCACCGACACGTTCAGGCTGCTGACATGGCCCCGCATGGGCAACGCCGCGATGAAATCGCAGTGCTCCCGCACCAGCCGGCGCAGCCCCTCGCCCTCGGCCCCCACCACGAGCGCCGTCGGCGGCCGGAAGTCGATCCGGTCGTAGGGCTGCGCGCCCTCCGCGTCCAGGCCGACGACCCAGACGCCGAGCGACTTGAGCGTCTCGATGGCCCGGACCACGTTGACCACGTCCACGATCCGCACGTGCGCCAGCGCTCCCGCCGAGGCGCGGGCCGCAGCCGGCCCGAGCGCCGCTGCGTGCCGCTCCTGCCGAACCACGGCCGTGGCACCGACGGCGTCCGAGGTCCGGAGAATCGCGCCCACGTTGTGCGGGTCCTCGACCCCATCCAATACGACGATCAGCGGTGTGGCCTCGACCGACACCACCTGCTCGAGCGTCCAGCGCCTCGGCGCCTCGGCAAGCGTGGCCATCACCCCCTGGTGGCGCTCCCCGCCGGCGAGACGGTCGAGTTCCTGGGCGTCGACCCTCCGGACCGGCACGCCCTCCGACTCGGCCAGCCGCACGATCTCCTGCACCCGCGCGTCGGCCCGGGCCCCGACCCGGACCTCCCGCACCCCGCCTGCCCGCAGGGCCTCCCGCACCGGATGCACGCCGACGATCACGATGGGCGCCACGCTCACACTCCCAGGATCGCCGCAGCGCAGATGGCCGCGCGCTCGCGACAGCCGACGATGGGGGGCAGGCCGAGGTCGCGCGGGACGTCGGCGCCGGCCTCGATGGCCGGCACGAGCAGATCCAGTTCGGGGCCGCTGTCCGCGCCGGTGAGGGCGAGACGAATCGGATGGAACAGGGCTCGCCCCTTCTGGCCCGTCCGCTGCCGCACCTGCTGCGCCGCCTCCCGGAAGGACTCGCGCGTCAGCCGGGGACGCGCACTGAGCTCCTGGGCAAAGGCGATGACCACGGCACGCCCGGCCTCGGCCGCCTCGGCCGCCTCGCTCGCCAGATGCTCGACCACGGCCGCCGGTCGCGGGGCCTCGAACACGGGGCGCAACCGTTCGGGCGCATCGGCCAGCTGATCCACCGTGCCGGCGATCAGCGGGACGCACGTGCGCAGGAACGTCTGGACCGCCGGTGCCGCTCCGCTGCCCGCCGCAAGGTGGCCGGCCGCCACCAGATGTGGCTCCAGCAGCCCAGCGAGGCGCCCCGGGTCCGCCTCCTTGAGGTAGTGCCGGTTCATCCAGGCCAGCTTGTCCGGGTCGAAGACGCCGGCGCTGCGGGTCACGTCCTCGACGCGAAACCGGCGCGCGAGTTCGTCGAGCGGCACGATCTCCTCGTCGTGGCCCGGCGACCACCCGAGCAGGGCGAGGTAGTTGCGCAGCGCTTCGGGCAGGATGCCGCGCGCGCGGAAATCCCCCACGCTCGAGGCGCCGTGCCGCTTGGACAAGGGCGCGTGGTCGGGGCCGAGGACGAGCGACAGGTGCGCGAACTGCGGCGGGTCGACGCCGAGGGCGCGATACAGCAGACACTGTCTCGGCGTGTTCGGCACATGGTCCTCGCCACGCACCACCAGCGAGATCGCCATCGCCACATCGTCGACCACCACGGCGAAGTTGTAGGCGGGCAGCCCACTCTGCCGCAGCAGGACGAAGTCGCCGATCATCGCGATGTCGGTGGTGATGGGGCCACGCACGAGGTCGGTGAAGGTGACGGCCGCCTCGTCCGGCACGCGGAAGCGAATCGCCGCAGCCTCCCCGGCATCGACCCGGGCCTGGGCGGTGGCGGGATCGAGACCGCGACAGGTGCCGGCGTACTGCGGCGTGCGGCTCTCGCGCAGCGCGGCCTCGCGAGCCGCATCGAGGTCGGCCGGGGTGCAGAAGCAGTAGTACGCCTGCCCGGACGCGCGCAGCCGCTCGGCCTGGGTGCGATAGACCGTCAGGCGTTCGGTCTGGCGGTAGGGCCCGAAGGCGCCGCCCGTGTCTGGACCTTCGTCCCAGTCGAGCCCCAGCCAGCGGAGGTCCTCCAGAATGCCGTCGGCAGACGCCACCGTGGAGCGGGCCTCGTCGGTGTCCTCGAGCCGCAGCACGAACGTCCCGCCCTGTCCGCGGGCGAGCAGCCAGTTGAAGAGGGCCGTTCTGGCATTGCCGACATGGAGATGCCCCGTCGGACTCGGAGCGAAGCGGACGCGCATCAGGACATTATCGGGGATCGTCAGCGCTCCAGCAGCGCCACGGCGTGGACGATCATCGCGTCTTCGAGGGCCGCGGTGCCCTCGGGCGTCTTGCCCTTCACGCTGATGCGGTCCGGCGTGGTGTCGAGCGCGCCGGCGAGGGATGCGCGCAAGGCGTCCGCGATCCGGCCGATCTTCGGGCGGTGGCAGATGACGACCAGGTCGAGGTTGCCCAGGCGCCACCCGGCAGCGTGCACGCGTGCGAACGCGTCGCGCAGCAGGGCGAGGCTGTCGGCATCCTTCCAGGCCGGATCGGTATCGGGGAACAGCCCGCCGACATCGCCGAGGCCGGCGGCGCCGAGCACGGCGTCCGTGATCGCATGACACACCGCGTCGCCGTCCGAATGGCCGGCCAGCCCGGCCTGGTCGGGCACGTGGACGCCGCCGACGACGAGCCGTCGACCGTCGGCGAACCGGTGCGAGTCGTAGCCCAGCCCGATTCGCATGGTGGCGGCACCGTGAGCGCCGTCGTTCCCGAGGGCACGGCGCGCGCGCACGAGGTCGTCTTCGGTCGTGATCTTGACGTTGTCGGGATGCCCGTCCACGACCTCGACACGATGGCCGAGATGTTCGGCGAGCGAGGCCTCGTCGGTGACGTCCACCGCGGACGTCATCACGGGCAGCAGGGCGTCGAGCACGTCCCGCCGAAACCCCTGGGGCGTCTGCGCCAGCGCGAGTTCGTCACGCGGGATCGTGCCGTCGATCCATCGCTGGCCGTCTTCGCAGGCGATGTGCTTCACGGTGTCGTGCACGCGCGCCGCGGCGATGGCCGCGCCCCCGTGCGCCGCGGCGTCGATGACGCGGCCGATGATGCCGTCGGTGACGAACGGTCGTGCCGCGTCATGCACGAGGACTACGTGCGCGTCGTGCGGCACGGCACGCAATCCGGCCGCCACGGAATCCTGCCGTCGCTCGCCCCCCGCCACGACGGCGATCAGCTTGCTGCCAGCGGCCGCCGCGGCCAGTACGCGTGCCGCCTCGAGGTCTGCAGCGGGCACCACGGCCACCACGCCGCGAACGCGCGATGACGCCGCGCACGCCGCGACACTCCGCTCGAAGATGGTCCGGTCGCCCAGCGACAGCCACTGCTTGGCCACGGCTCCGCCGAGCCGACGCCCCTGCCCACCGGCGGCCACCACGACATCCACGATCACGAAGTCCGCCCCATGCGAGTGGTAAGGTACACCGCCATGCGGAGCGCAGCACGCCTGGGCCTGAACTTGCTGCTCTGGCTCGTGGTGTTCGGTGCGGCCCTCTCGACACTGCGCAGCCTGCGCGAGGTGGATCCCCGTGGCCGGGCCTCGTGGGGCGCGGCGGCCATCGCGTTCGACGCGACGCCACGTGATGCCACGCTCTTTCTGCCGGCCTGCGACATCGATGCGGTCGTCTTGCACCCGTCAGGCGCCGCTGACGGCCGCATCGACGCCGAGTTCTTCGTCGCCGCCCCCGACGGCTCCGCGCAACGCGTCGGCACCACGAGCGTCGTGGCGGTAACTGGCGCACCGATCGCCATCCCCCTTGGCAACGTGACGCCGCCCTGGCGCGCTCCCCTGGTGGTCAGGCTCAGAGACGCCGGTGGCATCCTGTCGCTCGACGCACGACGTCCGATGACACTGGTGCCCAGGTTTGCCACGCGGCTCGGCAGCCTTGGCTGTGCGCTCGACGGGGGCGCGACGACGCCGGGCCTGCTGCTCGTGCTGACGGTGATGTGGATGTCGGCCTTCACCATCATGATCGCCGGGGTGTGGCTGGCTCGCGCCCTCGGGGTGGCGCAGCCGGCGCTCGGCGTGCGGGGCGCAACCGCACTGGCCGTGATGGCCGCAGGCGCGACGCTCGTCGCCTACACGCTCGTCGTGCCACCGTTCGAGCCGCCCGACGAACTTGCCCATCTGCAGTACGCGCGCTTCGTCGCCACGACTGGCTCGCTGCCCAGCGAGGTGCCGGCGCACGACTCCGAGTGGCGAGCCTCGTCGTACGAGTTCGTGCAGCAGCCGCTGTACTACCTCGGCGCTGCCGCCCTGCTGAAGGCCACGGGGCTCGAGGCTCCGGGCCCCGCCGTGACGCTCAATCCACGCTCGCGGCTGCACGCGGGCGGGACCGAGCCCTCGATCTTCTGGCACGCAGGTCCGCCGCAACCGGCGACGGGCCATCGAGCCCTGCGGGTGCTGCGTCTCGCGTCCCTGCTCATGGCGCTGGCCACGACCTGGATCATCGCGAGGCTGCTCACGACCGTGACCAGCGACCCGCTGGTCGTCGCCACGGTCGCCGGCGGCCTCGGCCTCATCCCCCAGTGGTGCGCCGTGATGGGCGCGGTCTCGACCGATCCGCCCGCCACGCTGCTGGCCGCGGCAGCGACCCTCGCGATCGCACGCGTGACGCGCGGGCGTGGCACCACCGGCCTGCTCCTGCTGACCGGCCTGCTGATTGGCGCCGCCTATGCCGTCAAGGCCACGGCCGTCTTCCTCGCCCCCATGGCCATCCTGGCGTGCCTCCTGGCGGCGCGCCGCGCCGGGCAGGAGCGCACGGGTGCGTCGACTGGCGGCGAACCGGTCGCCATCCTCGCCGCGGCGCTCCGTCCCGTGCTGCTCGTCGGTGCGGGTATCGTCCTCGCGGCCGCATGGCTCCACGTGCGCGCCTGGATGGTGTTCGGCGATCCGTCGGCACACGCCTTCAAGCGGGCCGTCCTCGAGGCCGGCGGCTTCGTGCCGACGGCGGGACCGATGCCGTGGACGCCGGAGTTCTGGGCACAGATGCGCGTGATGGTGTTCGAGCCGTTCTGGGCGCGGTTCGGCTCGCTCGGCGCCGGCCCGTTTCCCGGCAGCAAGGTCTGGCTGCCGTACGCTGCCGCGTCAGTGCTGCTGGTGGCCCTGGCCACGTGGAGCACCCTGGCTGCAGCGGCCTCCCTCTGGCGTGCTCGCCATCGCGACCCGGCCGCGCCGGATACCAGCGGCGTCATGCTGGTGTGCGCGCTCGGCGTGGTGCTCGGGCTGGCCGCGTGGGGACTGGTCAATCTGGTGCCGCGCGCCGACATGGTCGTGCACTGGACGCCCCGACACATCCTGCCGCTCACCGCGCCGGCCGCCGTGCTCGTCGGCGCCGGCCTCGAGCGGCTGCGCACGACGACTGGCGTCGTACAGCGCCTCGGTGCCGCCGCGACGGGCCTGACCGTCGTGGTGCTCGCCCTCGCGTGGCTCGGGGTGCTGCGAGCCACGGTGCTGATGTTTCACTTCGGGTACTAGAGAATTTCAGAATTTCAGAATTTCATCGCCACCTCCGCGCTGCGAGGTTGGCCGTGGTAGAGAAATCGTGAAATCGTGAAATCGCCAGGCCTA
Organism: Luteitalea sp.; assembly: GCF_022842525.1. NCBI lineage: Bacteria > Pseudomonadati > Acidobacteriota > Vicinamibacteria > Vicinamibacterales > Vicinamibacteraceae > Luteitalea > Luteitalea sp. Next base: position 20,223 of record NZ_JALHPM010000038.1, on the reverse strand, counting down.
GACCCCGCCGGCGTACTCGGCCAGACGATCGCGCGTGATGGCCAGGGCGCGGTCGCCGTGGGCAGGAGGCATCACGGCCGGCACGAACAGCACGACCAGCACGTCGGTCGTCTCCGGCGTGGTCATCGTGCGCGACGAATCGGACGTCGGGTTGCCGAAGGGCCCGACCGCATCGGCAAGCGTCAGGCGCCCCTCGACGTTGACGCGGTCCTTGCGAATGCCGTCATACCCCTCCCCGGTGCGTCCGAGCCGCAGCGTGATCGGCGGCTGCACCTTGCCGAGGTCGTAGAGGCCGAAGGAGACCTGCGTCTCGGCCGAGCACCAGTTGATGATGTCCACGAGGCCGTTGACGCGCGGGAGCGGGTCGCCCTTGCGCACGCGGCGCAGCAGGGCCTCGCTCGACGGCCGCGTCCGCGTCGGGTCGATGCCGCACCGCTTGTACATCGCGCGCGTCGCCATGGTCGCCTCCTCCAGACCGGTCGCCTCGCGCAGAGCGGCGGCCGCCGCGGCCAGAGGCGCATCGAGCCGTGGGTCGTGGGCGAGCACCGTGACGCCACGACGGACCAGCACCCCAGGGACGACGATGTCGGCGACGTCCGGGGAGACGGCGAGGATCACGAGGGGCCACCCTGCAACTGCTCGACGCCGGCGCGAACCTGCGCCTGCACGATCCCGGCTAGCTCGCGCGCCTGGGCGGTCTGGTAGCCCTCGGTCGACACCGGCGGGTGCACCCGCACGCGCACGTGCCCGGGGCACGTCATCAGCCGGCCCTTGCGCATCACGTGCCTGGTGCCCTCGACCGAGACCGGCACGATGGGCAGCCCGGCCTCGATGGCCAGCAGGACGATGCCGCCCCTGAAGCGCGCCACGCGGCCGTCGGCACTGCGCGTGCCTTCGGGGAACACGAGCAGCGACACCTTCTGACGCATCAGCTCCTTGATCTGGAGCATCGTCGAGTTGCCCGGGTTGCTGCGATCGACCAGCACGTGACCGCTGCGGCGCAGGTGCCAGCCGAGGAAGGGGACGCTGCCGAGCGAGGCCTTGGCGAGGATGCGCACCTGATACGGCAGGTGCCAGAACAGCACGGGGATGTCGTAGATGCTCTGGTGATTGGCCAGGAACAGGTAGGGCGTGTCGCGCGGCAGATCGTCGAGGCCGCTGATGTCGACCGAGACGCGCGTGGTCTTGAGAATCAGCCAGGCCCAGGCCCGGGCGCAGGCGTGCGCGAGGTGGCCCTGGCGGTCGACGAGCACCGACAGCAGGGACAGCGTCCCGAGGACGATCGTGTAGAGCGTGATGGCGGGGATCAGGAAGAAGACCGTCCGCCACCAGTGGAACGGGGGCACTGCCATCCGGCGGCGTCAGGTCTGCTGGACGGCGCGGGGCCGTCGGAAGGAGGCCGTCTGCGAGCTCGGCGGAGTGGCCGCCGGCGCCGGACTCTCGCCCTCGACCGGGGGCGGCATCCGCTGGGGATCGCCGGCCGGTTCGATGTAGCGCCCGAAGATCATCTTGCCCGCCGTGGTCTGGAGCACGCTCGTGACCACCACGTCGATGTTCTTGCTGATCATCTTGCGGCCGTTGTCCACCACCACCATCGTTCCATCGTCGAGGTAGGCGACGCCCTGGTTGTACTCGCGGCCTTCCTTGAGGATGAAGACCTTCATGTACTCGCCGGGCAGGACGACGGGCTTGAGGGAGTTGGCGAGCTCGTTGATGTTGAGCACGTGCACGCCGCGCAGTTCGGCCACCTTGTTGAGATTGAAGTCGTTGGTGACGATCTTGCCCTCGAGCGAGCGCGCCAGTTCGATCAGCTTGAGATCGACCTCCTTGACGTCGGGGAAGTCGACATCCGAGATGACCACGTCGAGATTGGTCATCTTCTGGATCTTCTGCAGGATGTCGAGACCGCGACGGCCGCGGTTGCGCTTCATCGCGTCGGAGGAGTCGGCGACGAACTGCAGTTCCTTGAGGACGAACTGCGGAATGACCAGGGTGCCGTCGAGGAAGCCGGTTTCGCAGATGTCGGCGATGCGGCCGTCGATGATGACGCTGGTGTCGAGAATCTTGAAGTGCTTCTTGGGCGCCGTGGCCCGGAACAGACTGATGAGCCTGGCCGGTTCCAGCCACTCGCCCTTGCGACCACCGACGACCAGGCCGAGGTAGGTCAGCGCGAGCAGCGTGACCGTGTGGAGGAAGGCGACGCGACTGTCGTTGGTGTTGGCCCAGAACAGCGTGGTCGTGATCGTCTTGGCGATGCTGAGGCCGAAGGTGCCACCGATCACGGCCCCGAGAATCGACGACACGGCGGTGTCGCGCAGCTGCGTCTCGAAGACCACGACGAGACCGGCCAGGCCCGCCCCGAACAGGACGTTGACCAGGGCCATCTCGTGGACCGGCCTGACCAGCGAGGCCGAATACGCGACCGCGGCCACGAACAGGACGCGGGCAAACACGAACCAGGTCATGTACGACCCCGAATAGGAAAGCTCAACGAGACCGAAGGACGCGGGCCGGGATGATGGTGGGGCGAAACAGCCACGCGACGCCAGCCGACATCATACGCCCATCAATCCCAACCGATCACCTCGTCCAGCGCCTCGGCCACGGTGCGGACGCCAACCACCTCGCATCCGGCGCCGGCATCGTCGGGGCCGACGTTGCCCGACGGCACCACGCAGCGGGTGAACCCCATCTGGGCCGCCTCGCGCACCCGGAGCAGGGACTGCCCGGTGGCCCGCACCTCGCCGGCCAGCCCCACCTCGCCGAAGATCGCGGTGCCCGGGCGGACCGCCCGGTTGCGCAGGCTGGACACCACGGCCGCGACGATGCCGAGGTCGGCGGCCCGTTCCTCCACGGTGAAGCCGCCCGCCACGTTGACGAAGACGTCCTCGCCGGCCAGATTCAGCCCGGCCCGCTTCTCGAGCACCGCCAGCAACAGGGCGAGGCGCTGCTGATCCACGCCGTTGGTCATCCGGCGGGCGCTGCCGTACACACTGCTCGAGACCAGGGCCTGGACCTCGACCAGGATGGGCCGGGAGCCCTCCATGCAACACAGCACGGCCGACCCGGGCGCCCCGACCTGCCGCTCGGCCAGGAACAGGGCCGAGGGGTTGGCCACGGGCTGCAGGCCGGTGCCCGTCATCTCGAAGACCCCGAGTTCACTGACCGCCCCGAAGCGATTCTTCACCGCGCGGATGACCCGATGGGTGTGGTGCCGCTCGCCCTCGAAGTACAGCACCGTGTCGACCACGTGCTCGAGGACCTTGGGGCCAGCAAGGCCGCCGTCCTTGGTCACGTGGCCGACGAGCACGGTCGGCAGGTTCTGCCCCTTGGCGGCGAACAGCAGCTGCGTGGCCGTCTCGCGAATCTGCCCCACCGTGCCCGGCGCCGACGTCAGCTTGGTCGAGTACACGGTCTGGATCGAGTCGACGATGAGCAGGGCCGGTCGGAGGCGCTGGACTTCCTCGAGGATGCGCTCGGTGCAGGTCTCGGCCAGCAGGTACAGCGGCGCGTTGCCGACGCCGAGCCGCTCGCCACGCCCCTTGACCTGGTGTTCGGACTCCTCGCCCGAGCAGTACAGGACCGGGCCGGTCCGCTGCGCGAACTCCGCCGCCGCCTGCAGCAGCAGCGTGCTCTTGCCGATGCCGGGTTCACCGCCGAGCAGGACGAGACTGCCGGGCACCAGCCCGCCGCCGAGCACGCGGTCGAACTCGCCGATGCCCGTGGAGATGCGCTCGGCCTGCACCATGTCGACGTCGGCGTAGAGCCGCGCCTGCCCGCCCGCCGCGCCGAGGCTCGGGCGCGCTCCTCCGGCCGGCATCGGCGGCGCGGCCGCTTCCTCGGCAAAGGTGTTCCACGCGCCGCAGTCGGGGCATCGCCCCAGCCACTTGGGCGCTTGCGCGCCGCAGTTGGTACACGCAAAGACCGTCTTGGGAGCGCGCATCTGGCAATTTGAAAGTTGAAATCCGAAATTGGCAAGGGCTCGGCGGCATCGCCGCCTTCGCCCTCGAGAGTCAGGACCGCTTCGCTTCCGGCGGCCGGCTGGCAGATCGCGCGATGGTCGATACGACCTGCGCGATCTCCCGGGCCTCTGGCCCGAGCGACGCCCACTCCTCCTCGCGCAGGTGGCCGCTCTCCCGCGCCAGGCGCACCCAGTACTGCAGTTCCCGCGCCTCCTTGGTCGCAATCGCGACCTTGGAGGCGAAGTCCGCGCGCGACTGAGCAGCGGTCGCTTCCTCCAGGTTCGCTCCTACGGACGTCGCCGCGCGAATCAACTGGCGCAGGACGACATCCCCGACCATGCGCGCGTACACCGCATCCCGCCGCAGCGTGGCCACTCGAAGTGCCAATCGAAACGCCCGTTCGTGGATCTCGCGACGCATGCCCGGCTGTTCTGCATGAACGGGGCCACGCGCACGACCGCGGAGAACCAGAGGGTGGCCCTGAGGACGCTGCAGAAACTGCGGCGGCGCGGGCAATGTGACATTGGAAATTTGAACGCTCTCGAGGCGCGGCTGCGCCGCCTCGCGGCCTGTCTCGAGCGGCAAGGCCGACAGGCCAGCCGCCGGTAATTTCACATGTCACATTTCGAATTGCCACCGCCGTACTCGCGCCCGATCCGGGCGCCGAGGCGACACAGCAGTTCCCACGGAATGGCGCCGATGGTCGCGGCCACCTCGCGGACGTCGAGCCGTTCCTCGCCCTGGCGCCCGAGCAGGACGACCTCGTCGCCAGGCGAGACGTCGAGGCCGGTGACGTCCACCGAGATCATGTCCATCGAAACCCGGCCGACGATCGGGACGCGTCGCCCCCGCACCAGCACCACGCCGCGGTTGCCGAGGCGCCAGTCGAGGCCGTCGGCGTAGCCCGCCGGCACCACGGCGACCGTGCGCGGACCGTCCGGACGATACGTCTGCCCGTACCCGACGGCTTCTCCGTCTCGCACCCCCTTGACCGCGACGACGCGGGAGTGCAGCGACAGCGCCGGCTCGAGCGCCAAGGTCGTCATCAGCGGCGGCGGTACGACGCCGTAGAGCAGCAGGCCGGGCCGGACGGCATCGAACCACACGCGCTCGTCGCGCAGCAACGCCGCGCTGTTGGCCGCGTGCGCGTGTGTCGTGCGCAGGCCCAGGGCCGCCGCAGTCTCGCGGGCCTCGGCGAAGTGCTGCTGCTGCAGGGCGAAGTGCTCGCTCTCGGGTTCGTCGGCCGTGGCAAAGTGCGTATACAGCGCATCGACCCGCAGCGCTGGAGCGTCCAGGATGGCGGGCAGCGTCTGCCGCAGGTTGTCGTGCCGCAGGCCGAGCCGGTTCATGCCGGTGTCGATCTTGACGTGGCAGCCGAGCACGGTGTCGCGCGCGGCCGCGGCGTCGGCGAGGGCGCGGCCAGCCCACGGCGACGAGATCGTCGGCGTCAGCCGATGCGAGAAGATGCCGTCGAGATCGGAGACCCCGAGTGCGCCGAAGACGAGAATCGGCGCGGTGACGCCCGCGTCCCGCAGGGCCACGCCCTCGTCGACGTCGGCACAGGCCAGCATCGCCACGCCTTCGGCCTCGAGGGCATGCGCGACCGCCGCCGCGCCATGTCCGTAGGCGTTGGCCTTGACGACGGCGATGATGCCGGGCGCGGGATGGCCCGACGCCAGGGCGCCGTCCTCGAGCAGGCCGCGGATCGCCCGCACGTTGCCTCGCAGCGCGTCGAGGTCGACGCGTGCCACCGTGTGTCGCACGTCAGTAGTCGCTGGCGCCGCCGCGCTCGAGGTTCTCGAAGCGCGTGTAGTCGCTGATGAACGCGAGCTTCACCGTGCCCACCGGGCCGTTGCGCTGCTTCGCGATGATGATCTCGGCCTCGCCGGTGTCCTCGTCCTCGGGGCCCTTGTAGCGGTCCTCGCGGTAGATGAACATCACGACGTCGGCGTCCTGCTCGAGGGCGCCCGATTCACGCAGGTCCGACAACTGCGGCCGATGGTCGGCGCGCGCGTCGGGGGCCCGCGACAGCTGCGACAGGATGAGGATCGGTACGTGCAGTTCCTTGGCCAGCGCCTTCAGCGAGCGCGAGATGCTGGTCAGTTCCTGCTGCCGGTTCTCGAAGCGGCCGCGCCCCTGCATCAGCTGCACGTAGTCGATGACCAGCATGTCGAGGCCGTGCTCGGCCTTGAGGCGCCTCGCCTTGGCGCGCATCTCGAGGACACCGATGGAGGCGCTGTCGTCGAGGAAGATCTTGGCCATCGACAGCTTCTCGGCCGCCTGGGCGATGGCCGGCAGATCGCGCTCGAGCAGCATGCCCTGCCGGAGGCGCTGCGAGTCGACGCGCGCCTCGGAGGTGAGCATGCGCATGAAGAGCTGCTCCTTCGACATCTCGAGGCTGAAGACGCCGACCACCTTGCCGTGCTCGAGGGCGGCATTCTGCGCCATGTTGATGACGAAGGACGTCTTGCCCATCGACGGGCGCGCCGCGATGATCACCAGGTCGGTCGGCTGCATGCCCGACGTCTTGTGATCGAGGTCGTAGAACCCGGTGGGCACGCCGGTCACCAGGCTCTTGAACTGCTGCAGCTTCTCGACGGTGTCGAGGGCCGAGTTGACCAGATCCGACAGCGGCGTGAAGCCCTCGCCGATGCGGGCGTCGGCGATGCTGAAGATGCTGCGCTCGGCCTCGTCGAGGATCTCGCTGGCGTCGCGATCCGCGTCGTAGGCGTCCGAGGCAATCTTGCTGGCCTCGGTGATGAGGCGACGCAGCGTCGACTTCTCCTTGACGATCTGCGCGTAGTGCTCGACGTTGGTCGTGCGCGGCACGCCGTCGACCAGGCGCGTGATGTAGGCCGGTCCGCCGACCTTGTCGAGCGCGTTGGCGCGCGACAGCGACTCGGCCAGCGTCACCAGGTCGATGGCGGCGCCCCGCTCGCTCAACTGGATCATGTGCTCGAGGAGCAGCTGATGCGCCTCCCGGTAGAAGTCGTCGGGCTGCAGCACCTCGACTGCCGCATTGATCGTGTCGTTGCGCAGCAGGATGGCGCCGAGCACGGAGCGCTCCGCGTCGAGGTTGTGGGGCAGCGTGCGTTCGTTCATCGAGGGACCCGGGGACGGGAGACAGAGTGTAGCGAACAAACGAAGAGCCCGTCACCGGTCTGACCGGTGACGGGCTCGATGTCCTCGGGTAGGGCCGGCTCTCCGAGCCGGCCGTGACGGCCCGCTCGGAGAGCGGGCCCTACCCCACCCACCTACGCCTGGGCGGCGGGAGCCTCGGGCGCGCCTTCGGCGGCCACGTGCACCTTGACCTCGGCGGTCACCTCGCGGTGCAGACGCACCGGCACGGTGTACTCGCCAACGGCCTTGATCGGGTCGGCGAGCTGGATCTTGCGGCGATCCACCTCGAAGCCCTGCGCCGCGAGCGCCTCGGCGATGTCGGCCGAGGTGACCGAGCCGAACAGCTGGTTCGTGTCGCTCGCCCGCCGCGTGAACGACACCTCGGTCTGCGCGAAGCGCGTCGCGAGGGCCTGGGCCACCGCACGCTCCTCGGCCGCCTTGGCCGCCGCGGCCTTCTTCTCGTGCTCGATCTGCTTCTTGTTGCCGGCGGTGACGGCCAGGGCCAGCTTGCGCGGCAACAGGTAGTTGCGCGCGTACCCCGGAGCCACCTTCACCACGTCGCCACGCTCACCGAGGTGCTCGACGTGCTCCTTCAGGATCACTTCGATCATCGTCTTGCTCCTCAGTCCGTCGCGTAGGGGAGCAGCGCCAGGAAGCGCGCCCGCTTGATGGCGACCTGCAGCTTGCGCTGGTACTTCGCGCTGGTGCCGGTCAGGCGACGCGGCTGAATCTTGCCGCGCTCCGGAACGAACTGCGAGAGCATCCGCACGTCCTTGTAATCGACGTAGTCGATCTTCTCCGTGCGGAACTTGCAGACGCGCTTGCGACGGAAGCCGCCGCGACGTCCACCGCCAGCACCGCCGCTGCGCTCGCCGCGCGGACCACCACTGCGGCCGCCGCGGCCGCCGCGGTCCTCACCCTGATTCGGGTTGTCGATGCTCATCTCATATCCTCCCCGTCATCCTGGTTGTCGAGCGCCGCCTGCTTGGCCATCAGTTCCTCTGGCGTGGGCTCGGGCGGCAGGCCACGCGCCACGCGGCGGCGACGGGTCTCGTCGTCGCGACGCTGCTTGGCCCGGGCCGCCTTCTGGAGTTCCTCGTCGACGCGGACGATGAGGTGGCGGATGATCGTGTCGTTGACCTTCAGGCGGCGATCGAGCTCCTTGACGAGCTCACCCTCGCAGCTGAAGAGCAGCACGACGTAGTGCCCTTCCTTGTGCCGGCCGATCTGGTAGGCGAGCCGACGACGGCCCCACACGTCCGTCTTGTCGATGGTGCCGTCCGCCTTGGTGACGATGCCCTCGACCAGAGTCTGCAGCTCGGTGAGCTGATCCTCGGTCGCCTCGGGCGAGGCGATGTAAACGAGTTCGTACTGCTTCTGTGCTGCCATTCGGCCTCCTTCTGGCCTGAACGGCCACCGCGGGATCCCTTCGACTCGGACCGACACCTGAAGGTGTCGGTCCTCGCTCAGGGCTCCCCCCGTGGTGGCAAGGAGGTGGAGTCGCGCCCACCCGGAGGCGGCGCGTTGAAGACCTGCATGGTCTTCTCGATGCCGTCGCGCGCGAAGCACTCGACGGCATCAGCGGCCTTGACGACCGCTTCGTCCACGACGGGCCGGAGATCCGGCGGTATCGCAGACAGGACGTGATCGGCCAGGTCGCGACGCGGGTCCCCGCGTCCCACCCCGATGCGGAGCCGAGCGTACTGCTCCGTGCCGAGCACGCCGTTGATCGACTTGAGGCCGTTGTGGCCTCCCGCCGACCCGGCTGGCCGTGCCCGCAGGTGACCCGCAGGCAGTGCCACCTCGTCGACGACCACCAGCAGGTCCTCGACGGGGATCTTGAAGAACCGCAGCAGGTCGCCGACGGCGGCCCCACTGCGATTCATGAACGTCAGGGGCTTGGCCAGCAGCAGTCCGCCCGCCACGCCCCGCACCCGCGCCATCAGGGCGTCGGCCGGGGCGGTCTCGAACGAGACCCCATGCCGCGCCGCCAGGACGTCCATCGTCATGAAGCCGACGTTGTGCAGCGTGTCCCGGTACTTCGGGCCGGGATTGCCGAGCCCCACAATCAGTTTCATGGCAATTCGAAATTTGAAATTTCAAATTTCCAATTGCGCGTTCCTACTTGTCCTTGGCGTCCGGCTTGCCCTTCTTGGCGACTTCGGGCTCCGCCGTCGTGGCCGCCGCCGCATCGTCGCTGCCGACGCGCGCCGTGACGACGTGGACGAGCATCATGTCGGCGGGGCTGATCGGGGTCCACTTCTGGTCCTTCGCCACGTCGCGCACGTACGCACTGTCACCGATCATGAAGTTGGTCACGTCGATGTCGATGTGCTCCGGGATCTCGGCCGGCAGGCTCTCGATCTCGATCTCGCGGTGCACGAAGTCGAGCACGCCGCCCTGCACCTTGACGCCACGCGGCTCGCCGTGGAGCCGGACCGCCACCTTGACCTGCACCTTCCGGGAGAGGTCGACGCGGTAGAAGTCGGCGTGCAGCAACTGCTGCGTGACCGGCTGCAGCAGGTAGTCCTTGACGATGACCTTGGTGCTGGCGCCGCCGACCTGGAGATCGATCAGCGTGTTCAGGCCCGACTCCGAGTGCAGCAGGCGCGACAGCTCCTTCGGGCTGACGGCCACCGCCTGCGGCTCCTGGCCGCCACCGTAGACCACGGCGGGAATCTTGCCGGCCACGCGCAGACGGCGGGCCTCGTTCTTGCCGCGGGTCTCGCGGAGTACGGCTTCGAGTGTGGCTTCCATGATCCTTGTGTCCTTCCTACTCTCAGGCCCGGCCCAGGCCGGGCCCTACCATCGGCAACTGCAGAAGCGCAGAATTGCGGATTTCCAACCGACCTACACGAACAGTGAGGAGACCGAGGTCTCCTCGTGGATGCTGCGAATCGCCTGGCCCAGCAAGCGGGCGACCGACAGGCATTCGATCTTCGACGACGAGGCGCAGGCGTCGCTCTGCGGGATGGTGTTGGTCACCACCAGCTTCTCGATCGGCGACTGCTCGATGCGCTCGATCGCCGGCCCCGACAGCACGCCGTGCACCGCGCAGGCGATGATCCGCTCGGCGCCGTTGGCCTTCAGGGCCTGCGCCGCCTTCACGATGGTGCCGGCCGTGTCGATGATGTCGTCCTGCAGCACGCACGTGCGGCCACGGACATCACCAATCACGTTCATCACCTCGGCGGCCCCGGTCTCCGCACTCCGCCGCTTGTCGATGATCGCCAGATCGGCGCCGACGCGCTTGGCGTAGGCCCGGGCGCGCTCCGCACCCCCGGCATCGGGCGAGACCATCGTCACGTTGGGAAACTTCTGGCGCGCCAGGTAGTCGATGATGACCGGCGCGGCAAACAGATGATCCACCGGGATGTCGAAGAACGCCTGGATCTGCGCCTTGTGCAGGTCCATGGTGAGGACGCGGTTCGCCCCCGCCGCACTCAGCAGGTTGGCCACCAGCTTGGCCGAGATCGGCACGCGGGGCTTGTCCTTGCGGTCCTGCCGCGCGTACCCGTAGTACGGAATCACCGCGGTGATGCGCGACGCCGACGAGCGCCGGAACGCATCGATCATCACGCAGAGTTCCATGATGTTCGCGTCCACCGGACGCGACGTCGGCTGCACGATGAAGACATCCGTCCCGCGGATGTTCTCGTCGATCTGGAACGACACCTCGGTGTCGGGAAACCGTTGAAGGCGGGCCTGCCCCGGCGCCACGCACAGGAAATCCGCGATCTCCTGGGCCAGCTCGGGATGGGCACTCCCAGAGAACACCTTCAAATTCGATCGTGCCATCGCCGTCCGTCGAAACCCTGCCCCACCCTCACCACTCCCGCGACCAGCCGGCACGCGCCGCGCGCGCACAGATTGGCTGGGGCGGAAGGATTCGAACCTTCGAATGCGGGATTCAAAGTCCCGTGCCTTACCGCTTGGCGACGCCCCAGTGTCGGCCAAAGACGCGCCGGCATCGCCCCCGCCGGCGTCTGCGCCACTTCGTCCCCCCGCGCCTGACCCGTTGCCGGGCCCGTCTCGTGGGCCGAAGCCCCCCGCGCGATGTCTCGCCGGGGTGCGCAAACCGATAGCGTACACGAGGGCGTCGAACTCGACAAGGTTGACCGCATGGATGGCACGACGTGCCGAGCTAGGCGAGGCGCCGACAGGCGGTCGCGCGGGCGTGGGCCGCGCGCGACAACAGGCGGGTCCGCCAGACGACGGTCCCGTTCCGCCAGGACGCTTCGAGCCCGGACACATCCGCGTCGGGGGCGAAGAGCCCGAAGCATGCCGATCCGCTGCCGGACATCGCCGCCAGCCGGGCGCCCGCAGACCTGACGCGCGACACGATCGCCGCAATCTCCGGATGGCGCCGCGCGACCGGTGCCTCGAGGTCGTTGCCGCAGCCGTCCAGGTGCACCGTGTCGTCGGCGGCCGGCTCGAGCACGGCCGCGTCGGACGGCTCGGTCCCACTCGTGGCCCCCGCGTCGGCGTCGTACCAGCCATAGGCGTCCCTGGTCGACACGCCGAACGGCGGACGCACCAGGATCACCGTCGCGTCGGGCGCGTCGGGCAGCGACGTCAGCTCGTCACCCACGCCCACGCCGCGCATCGTGCCGCCCCAGGCGAAGAAGGCCACGTCGGCGCCGAGCGGGCGAATGACGTCGGCCAGCGCGGCCGGGTCCAACTCGCGCCCCTGCGCGGCAGCGACCAGGCGAGCGGCCGCGGCGGCGTCGGCACTGCCGCCGCCGAGCCCGGCCTCTGCCGGCACGTGCTTGTCGATGCGCAGTTCCCACCCGTCGAGCGTCGTCTCCAGCGCCAACGCCATCGCCGCGGCGCCCTTCCAGGCCAGATTGCGGGTGTCGGTCGGCACGCCGGGCGCGCAGCAGGTCAACGCGAAGGGCCCGGGCCGCGACTGCAGCGTCAGCGTGTCGGCCAGGGCAATCGACTGCAGCACCGTCTCCAGCAGGTGATAGCCGTCGGCGCGCCGGCCGCGCATGCGCAGATCGAGGTTGACCTTGGCCGGGGCCTGCGTGGTCCAGATCACGTCAGCGTTCCGTGAGACCGCGGCTGCGGCGCAGGTCGGCCAGCGTGAGTGCGCGTGCCTCGCTCGGAATGGCCACGTCGAGCGCGCCCTCGGGCAGGGCGGCCATGGCCTCGGGGCCCTCGAGGGCCAGCACCGCGTCGGTGCGCCCCACCGCAGTCCCCGCGGCCGGGCGCAGCCGGATGGCCGACGGCCACCCGGCGTCGGTCCGCGTGTACTCGATGCGCCAGCGCGCATCCTGGGCCGCCATGAGGACCGGCGTGCCACCCGCGGCGGTCCGCAACCAGAGGGTGCGCCCGCCATCGAGGTCGAGACGCGTCCACGCGTCGCCGAACGTGGCGCCACCGGTCACGGTCCACGTCGCCACACCGCATCCGGAGACGATGGCCAGCAGGTCGGCGGGATCGAGCGAGACACCGACGACGGCGTCGAGGAGTTCGGCGGCGGAGGTGCCGTGGGCGACGGCGGTGTCGCGCGGCAGGAGCAGGACGGCCTCCCCCGGCCGCGCCGTCAGGATGAAGACCGGCGCGCCGAACGGCGCGAGGCCTTCGAGGCGCAGGGCGTCACGCGCGACGCCGATCTGCAGCGTGCCGCGCACCCGCTCGCCATCGATGCGCCCCGAGAGGCGCAGGTCCGCGGTGACCGCCGCGTGGATCTGGCAGGACGCCCGCGCGGCCTGCTCGGCTGCGGCGACATCGGCCAGCGGCGTGCCGGCCCCGACAGGCAGATCGAGGCGCACCTTCGGCGCACACCCGCTCCCGGCCACGAGCACGCTCGTCAGCAGGAGCACGCCGACACCAGCGCGGCGGCTACCGTTGGCGCGCACGGTCGATCTTCGACTTGATGGCGGTCGGGTCGATGGACTCGCCGTCGCCGGCCAGGGCGCGTTCCCACGCCGCGATCGCCGCCGGACCGTCCTTGAGCGCGACGAGCACGTCGCCGAGGTGGTCCTGAATCACGGAATTCGATCGCAGCAGGTCAGCGGCGCGCTGCAGATACCGGCGCGCCTCGGGCAGCTTGCCCTGCTTGTAGTAGGCCCAGCCCAGGCTGTCCAGATACGACCCGTTGTCGGGCTCGACCTCCAGCGCCTGTTCGATCAGCTGCACGGCCTCGTCCATCGGCCCGCCGTCCTCGACCAGCATGTACCCCAGGTAGTTCAACGTCGGGGCATGCGCCGGATCGATGGCCAGCGCCTTGCGGAACGCGCCTTTGGCATCCGGGCGCCGCGAGAACCGCTCGAGGATGGCCCCGCGCTGGAACCAATACGCGACCTGATCGCCGAACGCCTTCTCGGCGTCGGCCAGCACGGCCATCGCCTGCGGCTCGCGGCGGGCATCGGCCAGCGTCGTCGCGAGCGCCAGCGTGATGGTCGGATCGTCGGGCCGCGCCTGCCGTTCGGCTTCGAGGAGCGCGATCGCCTCGTCGGGACGATTGGCCCCGAGATACGCCTGTGCGAGCAGGCGCCCCACCTGCAGGTCGCCGGGGCGCGCGCGTCGGGCCTCCTGCCCCACCGCGATGGCGCGGTCGAACCGCCGCGCCATGACGAGGGTCTGCATCAGGTAGGCGTCCATCATCGCGTCCGGGCGGTCTGCGCGCGACTTCTCCAGCACGGCGATCGCCGCATCGGGTTGGCCGAGCGCCATGTGCGCACTCGCCAGCCGCATCGTCACGCCCATGGCCGACTGCGGGTTGCCGATGCCGCCCTTCTGGACGATCGGCCCCAGGATCTCGACCACCCTGGCGTGCTCGCCCCGATCCGCGTAGACCTGCGAGAGGACGACGGGCCCACGCACGTCGGCGGGGGCGATGGCCATCATGGCGCGCGCGGTCTCCTCGGCCGCCTCGCCGTCGCCGAGTTCACGCTGGGTCTGCGCCAGCAGGTAGCGTGCCTGCAGTTCGGTCGGGCGCGCCTGGATCACCTGCTCCAGCACGGTGCGGGCGTCGGCGGCGCGGTCGGCGCTGAGGAGGGCCGTGGCCTGACGCACGCGGAGTTCGACGGCGTTGGGATTCTCCTGCGCCGCGAGGTCGTAGGCGTCGGCGGCCTGGCTCCACCGACGGGCCCGCTCGAGGAGCTCGGCCTGCTGCAGGCGCGCCCGGAAGAACCGCGGCTCGGTCTCGAGCACCTGGCCGAGCACCGCGAGTCCCTCGTCGCGCTGCCCGGTGCGGTCGAGCGCCTGCGCGAGCAGCACGCCGGCTTCGAGGGCGCCGCTCTCCTGGGCGTACACGCTGCGCAACACGGTGACGGCCTCGGCCGGGCGTTCGACCTGGAGGTACAGGCGGCCGAGGACCACGGGCAGGTTCAGGTCGTAGCCACGCCCGCCCGCGGCCTTCTCGAGATGGCCGATGGCGGCCTCGATCGCGGCCCGGTCGCGCGTCGGGGCCGTCTCGCCCTGCATCACCGACGCGGGCACGCCGAGCATGCCCAGCATCCAGTGCGCATCGGCATTGTCGGGGTCCAGCGCGAGGGCCCGTTCGGCCGTCCGTGTCGCATCGGCCGTGCGATCCTGCCGCGCATACAACTGGGCCAGTTCCGTGAGGATGCCGGGCGAGGTGTCCAGCGTGGCGGCACGTTCGAGGGCCGCGATGGCGCCGGGGGCATCGCCAGCACTCTCGAGGCGTCGCGCCTCGAGGAACGCCTGATAGGCCTCGGCGCGAACGGAGGGGCGCGCGGTCGGCGCCGGCGAAGGTCCGGGCTGGACCGCCAGCGTCAAGGCCATCAGGGCATGGGAGAGCATGTCTCGATTATCGGGGTGTCGCGCACTGCGGTCTACCCTGGACGTCCTGCGCGGCTCGTCGCTCCCCCGCCGAGACGCGCTGGCGAGGCCGGGCTGGGTTTATAGTCGCGGCCGTGCGCGTCTTGATCGTCCGGTTGCGCCTGATCGGGGATGTGGTGTTCACCACGCCAGTCATCGGCGCGCTCCGGCGCGCGTGGCCGCAGGCGCACCTGGCGTACCTCATCGAGCCGGCAGCGGCTCCCGTCGTCCGCCATCATCCGGACCTGAACGAGGTCATCGTGGCCCCGCGGACCCGCGGCTGGCGGCGTCTGCGTGACGACCTGCGGCTCGGGGGGCGATTGCGGCGAGAGAGGTACGACGTGGTGCTCGACCTGCACAGCGGGCCGCGCGCCTCATGGCTGACCTGGCTCACCGGGGCGCCCCGGCGCATCGGTTTCGACGTCCAGGGGCGGCACTGGCCCTACACGGACATCGTCGCGCGGCCGCGCGACCTCCGTCCGCGGCACTCGGTCGAGAACCAATGGGATCTGCTGGCGCCGCTGCTGCCCGACCTCGGCCCTCCCAGCCCGGCCGGCGACCCGGTCCGGATGGTGCCCGCGCCCGAGGCCGAGGCCCGTGTCGACGCCTGGCTGGCACGCGAGGGGCTCGACGCGACCCACGACCTGGTCGTGGTGCACGTCAGCGCGGGCAATGCGTTCCGGCGCTGGCCGCTGCTCTCTTTTGTCGAGCTGGCCCTCCGGCTTGCGACTGGCGGGCCCAAACGTCGTATCATCCTGACGTCCGGCCCGTCGGAGGCAGCCGCCGCTGCCGACGTCGTCCGGCTGGCGCGCGAGCGCCGGCCAGAGTCCCCAGAGGCTGTTCGCACCTGGGACGACATGTCGTTGGACGAGTTGCAGACCCTGGTTGGTCGGGCGCGTCTCTACATCGGCGGAGACAGCGGGCCGTTGCACGTGGCCGCCACGACCAGGACGCCGATCGTGGGACTGTATGGCCCCACGTTGCCCGTGCGGTCCGCGCCCTGGCGCGACCCGCAGCTGTGGAGCGCAGCCGTGGATGTCGGGGCCCTGCCCTGCCGGCCGTGCGAACAACGCGTCTGTGCCCCCGGAGATTTCCGGTGCCTGACGCACATCACCGTTGACGCGGTCGTCGCGGAGGCCGAGCGGGCGCTAGCGCCCCAGCCGCCGCCCCACCGGGCCGACTGAGAAGGATGTCGAGCACGACGTGACCGCGCCGGCACTGCGAACCGCACGCATGGACCGCCTCGAGACGCTCTCGCTGTCGGTCCTCTTGTGCTTTGTCGCCGCGCTGCAGCTGTCGGTTGCCGCCTCGGGCGTCCTGCTGGCCCTCACCCTCCTCTGCTGGGGCGCCCTCCTCGTCATGCGCGAGGAGCAACTCGAGGTCCCGGGCTTCTTCTGGCCACTCGCCGCCTACGCAGGCGTCACCCTCATTTCGACGACGGCATCGGTGGACCCGGCCGTGAGCCTCGTCGACTCCAAGCAACTGGTGTTGTTCCTGATCGTGCCGCTGGTCTACCGGCTGGCGCGTGGCCACCGGGCCCACCTGTTCGCGTCGGTCATCATCGCGGTCGGTGCGGCCAGTGCCCTCGTCGGGCTCTTCCAGTACGGCTTCCTCCACTTCGACAACCTCGGTCGCCGGCCCCAGGGTGCGCTCACGCACTACATGACGTACTCGGGCGCGCTGATGATCGTGGCCTGCGTCGCCGGGGCGCGCCTGCTCTTCGGCGGGCGCGACCGGGTGTGGCCGCTGCTCGTGCTGCCGGCCGTGCTCGTCGCCCTCGGCCTCACCTTCACCCGCAGCGCCTGGGTGGGCGTGTGCCTCGGCCTGGCCGTCCTGCTGGCCCTGCGCGATCGCCGACTCGTGTCGGCGGTGCCGCTGGCCCTGGCTCTGGCCGTCGTCCTGGCACCGGCCAGCATCACCGATCGCGTCTACTCGATCTTCGACATGAAGGACCCGACCAATCGCGATCGCGTCGCGATGCTCAAGTCGGGCGCCGCGATGGTCGAGGATCACCCGCTGACGGGCGTCGGCCCCGATCAGGTCAAGGCGGTCTACCAGCAGTACCGCGTGCCCGAGTCGGTGCAGCCGCTCAACGTGCACCTGCACAACGTGCCGATGCAGATTGCCGCCGAGCGCGGGCTGCCGGCGCTGCTGGTCTGGCTGTGGTTCGTCGGCACGGTCGCCCGCGACCTGTTCCGCCGCGTGCAGTACCGCACCGGGGTGACGCGTGCCCTCGCCGCCGGGGCGCTCGCCTCGCTGACGGCCATGCTCGGCGCCGGTCTGTTCGAGTACAACTTCGGCGACTCCGAGTTCCTCATGCTGCTGCTGGTGGTGCTCACCCTGCCATTCGCCGCAGAGCGCCCGGAGTCGGTCCCCCGGCCTCTGTGAGTCCCCTCGGCCACGCTCGCGCTCACGCCCTGATCACCGGATTCGCCGGACGGCGCGTCCTGGTCGTCGGCGATGTGATGCTCGATCACTTCCTCTTCGGTCGCGTGCAGCGACTGTCGCCCGAAGCCCCCGTGCCCATCGTCGAGTACGACCACGACGACTATCGGCCCGGGGGCGCCGCCAACGTCGCGATGAACCTCGCGGCGCTTGGGGCAGCGGTCTCACTCGTGGGGGTGGTGGGCGGGGACGAGTCCGCCGATCGGCTCCGGGAACTCCTGGCCCGCGGCGACGTCGACGCGTCCGACCTCGTGATCGACGAGGATCGGCGCACGACCCGGAAGCTGCGCATCGTCACGCAGCGGCAGCAGCAGGTGGCGCGTGTCGATTTCGAGCACGATGCCGACATCGCCGGCGCCGTCGCGGCGCGCGTGGCCGCGGCCATCGCGTCACGCGCCGACGCGGCCGACGTGGTGCTCGTCTCCGACTACCTCAAGGGCGTGGTGACCAGCGACACGATGGCCGCCGTGCTCGCGGCGGCTGCACCACGCCACACGCCGGTGCTGGTCGACCCGAAGATCCCGCACCTGGATCTGTATCGGGGCGTGACGTTGATCACCCCGAATCAGGTCGAAGCCGAGACGGCGACGCACTCACGCATCCGCACGGATGACGAAGCGCGCGACGCGGCGCGTCGCCTGCAGGAACGCCTGCGATGCACGTCGGTCGTGATCACGCGTGGCGAGCACGGCATGTGGGTGCTCGATGGCACCACCTCGCCGGCCACCGAGGCCAACTTCGCGGCCACGGCGCTGGAGGTCTCGGACGTGACCGGGGCCGGCGACACGGTGATCAGCACGATTGCGCTGGCCCTCGCGGCGACGGCGTCGCTCGTGGAAGCCGCGCAGCTCTCCACGATCGCCGCTGGCGTCGCCGTCAGCCGCTTCGGGGCGGTGGCCGTGACCCGAGACGAACTCGCCGCGCGGCTCGCCACGTAGGCGTCGACGTCTGCCGACCTGAAGGTCGGCAGCTACAGTCGGCGGCGGAGCCGGCCTCCACCGCCACATGTCGCCACTACCGCCCCTCCTGACGTCCTGAAGGCTGTCTCCAGCGGAAGATCGGCTGTAGGCGTCGACCTTCAGGTCGACGCGCCTTCAGGCGATCAGTGCCGGAAGTGGCGGCGGCCCGTGAAGACCATGGCCAGGCCATGCTCGTTGGCCGCATCGATCACTTCCTGATCGCGCATCGACCCACCCGGCTGCACGATCGCCGTCGCGCCGGCCGCGGCAATCGCATCCAGACCGTCCCGGAACGGGAAGAACGCGTCCGAGGCGACGACCGAGCCCTTCAGCGCGCCCTCACCGGCCTTCATGATGGCCACCTTCACGGAGTCCACGCGGCTCATCTGCCCCGCGCCCACGCCGAGCGTGCGGTCGGCCGACGCAAACAGGATGGTGTTGGACTTCACGTGGGCGCACACGCGCCAGGCGAAGCGCAACGCCTGCCACTCCTCCGCCGTCGGCTGTCGCTGCGTCACGACCGTCAGGGCACTGGCGGCCCCCCACGGCTCGCCCGCCTCGGGCACGCGATCGCGCTGCTGCACCAGCGAGGCGCCGAGAATCGAGCGCCACTCGAGCGACGCGGCCGCGGCCAGCGCCGCGAAGTCGGCCGTCACGACGCGCAGGTTGGCCTTGCGCGCGAGGATGGCGCGGGCGGCATCCTCGACCTCGGGGGCCACCACCGCTTCGATGAAGGTGGAGACGATGGCCTCGGCCGTCGCCACGTCGAGCGGGCGATTGAGGCCGATGATGCCGCCGAAGGCCGACACCGGATCGGCATCGCGGGCACGGACGTAGGCATCGGCCGCATCCGATCCCGTGGCCACCCCACACGGGTTGGTGTGCTTGATCACGCTGGCGGCGGGCTCGGAGAACTCGAGCACGATGCGCGCGGCGGCGTCGAGATCGAGCAGGTTCGTGAAGCTCAGTTCCTTGCCCTGATGAATGGTGACGTTGCCGAAGCCGGTCGGCTCGTCGGCGTACCACGCGGCCGGCTGATGCGGGTTCTCGCCGTAGCGCAGCGTGCGGATGCGCGTGTGCGTGCGCGTCACCACCTCGGGGAAGACCTCACGTGCGTCGGCAGGAATGCGCGTGCCGCCGTCCTCGCTCATCGTCACCTGCGCGAGTTCGGCGGCAATCATCTGGTCGTAGGCGCCGGTGTGGGCAAACGCCTTGCGCGCGAGGTCGAAGCGCAGCGCCTGCGGCACGGCGGCCGCGCCACCGGCGAGCGCCTCGAGCACCGTCGGATAGTCGGCCGGGTCCACCAGCACGAGCACGTCGCGGAAGTTCTTGGCCGCGGCGCGCACCATGCCGGGCCCGCCGATGTCGATCTGCTCGATCAGCCCCGGCACCGTGGTCTCCGGATTGGCGGCCGCCTTGGCAAACGGATACAGATTGACGACCACGAGATCGATCAGCGGGATGCCGTGCTCGGCAAGTGAGGCGAGATGGTCAGGCTTGTCGCGGCGCGCCAGGATGCCGCCGTGCACGCGCGGATGCAGCGTCTTGACGCGTCCGTCGAGCATCTCCGGAAAGCCGGTGACCTCCGACACCTGCGTCACCGCGAGGCCATCGGCCTCGAGGGACTTGGCGGTGCCGCCAGTGGACAGCAGGTGGTAACCGAGGTCCGCAAGGCCGCGCGCAAAGGGCGCGAGGCCGGTCTTGTCGGACACACTGATCAGGGCGTAGGAAGGCATAGGGTTGGAAAGTAGGTGTTTACGTGGCTTGACACTGCTGAGCCGGCGTCGCTATCCTTGCCGGCGCCGGAAACCAGATGAACGAAAACGTGCAGGTTTCTGGTGTCACCGTACGCCCGGGCCCCCTGGCGCCCGTGCATACCTTCTGTCGGTCCACGCCGGCAGCGCGCAAGGCAGGTCAGCACCATGGAACGCATCATCGGCAAGGTC
>NZ_JALHPM010000037.1:0-43634 GCF_022842525.1 Luteitalea sp. | reverse complement strand
GCGCCGGGTCCCGCCGGACCCACGGTGGCTGTGAGCTGCGCGGCGGCGTCGGCGGCCAGGCGCGCGGCCTCGTCGGTCTGCCCCAGTCCCGCGCGTGCCGCCGTCGCCTCGACGAGGGCCAGGCCCAGCTGCGACGAGTGCGTCTGGTCACCCAGGCGTTCACGGGCCATCGCCACGCTGCGGCCGGCGTAGGTCAGCGCTTCGTCGAACCGGCCGGCCGCGTTGAGCGCCCGCGCGAGGAACGTCTGCGCGGGCAGCAGCGACGCCTTCGTCGGCGTGGCGGTGTCGAGCGTGGCGACGGAGGCACGCGCGCGCTCGACGGCCGTCGCCACGTCGCCTCGCGCCAGCGCCACGCGCGCGGCCGAGGCTTCCATGAGCCCGCGGGCAAAGGCGGACGGATCGGCGGTCAGCGTGCGCATTCCCTCGGCGAGCAGCGCGTCCGCGCGGGCCACGTCGCCCACGTCCGCGCGGTCGAGGATGGCCGAAGCCAGCGTCGTCACGAGGCGCCGTGCCGAGCCGGCCGCGCGGGCCTTGTCGAGCGCTTCGGCGAACGCCGCCGCGGCGGCCGCGTGATCGCCCGTTGACGAGAGGGCGACGCCGTACGTCGTCAGCATCGTCAGCGACGCGCCTCGTTCGCCGTCCAGTCGCCGCGCGGTCTCCACGGCCCGCCGACCGGCCGCCACCGCTTCGACCGATCGCCCGGCGTCCTGCAACTGGGCGCTGAGGTTGTTGAGCAGCGCCGGGAAGTCCATCGAGTCGGTCAGTCCCTGGCGCTCGAGCAGCACCAAGGCTCGGGCCGTCGTGTCGGCGGCCGCGGTGTATTGCCGCCGGGCCGAGTACGCGCTGCTCAACGCGACGAGCGCTTCGAGTTCACGGTCCGGGGACGCGGCGAGTGACGCCTCGAGCGCCACCGCGCGGCCCGCGGCATCGACGGCCAGTGCCGGGTCGGCGCCGCCCTGCCGGGCCGCGATGCTCTGCGCCAGCAGGCACGCTGCCCTCGCCTCGTCGAGGGCCCGGTCGCTCGCGAGCCCGTCCAGCGTGCCGCCGATGAGCGCCAGCGCTTCGTCGTGCCCACCCTGTTCGAGCAGAGTCGTGGCCCACGCGCACGCGGCCCTGGCCTGCAGCGCGACGTCGCCGCTTGCCGCCGCCTCGTCGCGCGCGCGCTGCAGCACGCGCCGCCAGTCGGCGAACTGCTGATTCTCCTGGTAACGATCGGCCAGCATCAGGAGCAGGTGCGCACGCACCGTGGATCCCCGGGGGAAGCGGCGCTCGACGAGCCGCTCACCCTGCGCCAGCAGGTCGGCATTGGACACCGGGCGACCGTCGGCCGGGCGCGCCTGCGCCAGCAGGAACGCGCTGACGTCGTTGGTCGCCTGCGCCCGCCGCATCTGCTCGAGCGCCCGGTCACGCTCGACGGCCGACGCCGCGGCCTGCCGCATGGCCACGGCCGTCCCGGTCACGAGCGCGGCCACCACCACGACGCCCGCCGCGACTTCGATTCTCCGGCGGACGGCGAACCGTCGGAGCCGGTACCACCGGGAATCGGGGCGCGCCAGCACAGGCTCGTGCGCGAGATGACGACGCACGTCGTCGGCAAAGGCGGTGATGCTCGCGTACCGGTATGCCGGCGCCTTCTTGAGCGCCCGGGCCAGGATGGTGTCGAGGTCGCCTCGACACGCCCGCACGAGCCGACTGCGGGTCGTGGCGCGCCGCTCGCAGGCCTCGAAGGGCGCGCGCGCAGCGGCATCGCTGAGGAGCAACGGGTCGCGATCGACGACCGACCGCAGGGCCGCGGGCACTTCGGCGGCCGCGTCCGGATCGAGCGTCGGGTGCCGGCCCGTGATCAGGCCGAACAGCACCACGGCCAGGGTGTAGACGTCGGTGGCGGCGGTCACGGCCTCGCCGGCGGCCTGTTCGGGGGCCGCATAGGCCGGCGTGAACGCGCGTCCCGTGACGGTGGCGCTCACGCTCCCATGTTCGGACAGCAGCGTGGCCACGCCGAAGTCGAGCAGTTTGACGTGCCCGCCTGTGTCCACGAGGATGTTGGATGGCTTCAGGTCGCGGTGCACGATGAAGTTGGCGTGCGCGTGCGCCACGGCGTCGGCCACCTCGAGGAAGAGCCGCAGGCGCGCCGCGAGGTCGAGCCGGCGCTGGTCCGCGAAGCGATCGATGGGATCGCCGTCCACGTACTCGAGCACCAGGTACGGCTGCCCGGCCGCGGTCACGCCCGCGTCGAGCAGACGGGCGATGTGCGGGTGCGACAGCCGGGCCAGCAGCGTCCCTTCCCGCCGGAACCGCGATTGGCCGCCTCGCTCGATCAGCGAGAGGTTCAGCAGCTTGACGGCCACGTGCGCGTCGTAGCGGCCGTCGGTCCGCCGCGCCAGCCACACCGTGCCCATGCCGCCCATGCCGAGCGGACGCTCGAGGGTGTAGGGGCCGACGGCCTGACCGGCCAGCGACGCGCTGGCGTCGGTGCCGACCGCTGGCTCGTCGAGGAAGCTGCCCGCCAGCAACCGCTCGTGCTGCGCCAGCAGGTGCGCGAGGACGTCGGCCAGCCCGGGCGAGTCGGCACGGACCGATGCGACCAGCGCGTCGCGCGCGGCGCCCTCGAGGTCGAGGGCGCGGTCGAGCAGCGGGCTCAGGCGAGGCCAGAGGGCGCGGTCCCAGGACATGGCGCTACACCATAGATCACCAGCGCGCCTGATTGGTGCCATCCGTGCTACCATCCCGCCGCTCTCGTGGGTCGCATGGCGCAGGATTCGACACCGTCGCTGGCCGCCCTCGTCGCCAGCGCTGAGGCCGGCGACGCGGCGGCGAAGGATGCCCTGTTCGCGGCGCTGTACGCCGAACTGCACCGGTTGGCCGAGGGGCATGTCTACCGCGCCGGCGGCAACATCACGCTCGGCGCGACCACGTTGCTGCACGAGGCGTACCTCCGCATCGCCGACCGCGACTCGCTGGCCTTTCCCGATCGCAACCGCTTCCTCGCCTACGCCTCGCGCGCGATGCGCGGGCTGGTGCTGAACTACCTGCGGGGCAGGCGCGCCGAGAAACGAGGCGGCGAGCTGACGTTCACGACGCTTGACGAACAGCGAGCGATTGCCGCCGAGCCGCTGGCCAACGCCGACGCGCTCGAGGCCGCGCTGGCCGCGCTGGCCACGACCGACCCGGCGCTCGCCGAACTGGTCGACCTGCGGTTCTTCTGCGGGTTCACGTTCGACGAAATCGCCGCCATCCGCGGACTGTCGGTTCGCACCGTGCACCGCGAGTGGGCCAAGGCACGGCTGCTGCTGCACGAGGCGCTAGCCGACTAGCCGCGGCGCGCCCGCCCGCCTCGCCTCTGCCGTTCCCAGCTCCGGGTCGGTGGGCACTTCCTCACCGGCTGTCATCTCTCGCCGTCCCACGGTGATCTCCAGACAGGCGCCTCTCACGCGCCGCCGGGCCGTCGCCTTCGCGCGACCAGTCAACCAGGAGACCTGTGTATGGACACGACCCTCGACCTTCGCATGGACCGTCGCCATCTGCTCGCGTCTGCCGGCACCGCGCTCGCCGCGACCGTGACGGCGACCGACGCCCAGGCCGCCCACCCGCGTGCAGACACCCTCTACGCGCACGGCGCCGTGTGGAACCGCGACCTGCCCGGCCTGGCTGGCCGGTTGAAGCTCTCGTTCGACTTTCGGGTGAACCTCGAGAGCGGCACGGGCGGCGGCAGCGCGAGCGACCCGGTGCATCCGGAAGGGAACCTGCACTTCGACATCACCCGGACCGAGCGCGAGCGCGTGCCGCAGGGCGAGCGATTCCGGCTGTGGGGCGTCGTGACCGATGCCGCCATGCCGGAGATCGTCGGGTTGCCGGTGCAGATTGCCGCCGAGACGCGTGGGCAGGCCACAGCCGTCGTGATTCGCATCGGTGACCAGGTGTTCATGGGAGCAGGCCTGGTCGTGATCGCGATCATCGCGATTCTCATCGGGCTGCTGGTGCCGGCACTCCAGTAGGTCGGGAACGGGTAAGAAGGACTGAACGCTCACTCGAGCCCCCGGGACGCTGCGGCAGCGATCCGGGCGCACCAGGTGTGCCGCAACGAAGGGAACCGAACGATGTGCACTCCACTCGCTCCAGCAAGGATCTTCATCACCGGCCTGTCGCTGATCGCCGCCGGCGTCCTGGCCGCCCCCGGCGCGCGTGCGCAATCCGGCCCGCCAGCGGGCCTCTCCGTGCGCGTTGTCAATGCCCCCACCGCGCCAGTCCCCGTGGTGCTGGGCGCACCGGTGGTCATCGACGGCAGCGCGCCGGTACCGGTGTCGCTGGGCACACCGGTCACCATCGACACCAGTGTTCCCTTGCCGGTGTCGGTGGTCGGCGACAGCGCACCGCAACCAATCCAGATCGTGCTCTTCCAGCCCACATCGAACCTGCCCGACAACAACCGCTTCCGCGTCCCCACGGGGAAGCGACTCGTGATCGAGTACGCGTCCTGCAGCGCCGGCGACGCCGACGACGTGCTGCTCGGGCTCGCGGTGAGGACGCGGGTGAACGGCGCGGAGACGCCGCACTCGTGCCCCTTCGACGTCCGGGTCAACGTCGGGCGCCCCGGGCCGGGCATGGCGTACCGTGGTGCGCGGCTCATGCGCGTGTACGCCGACCCAGGCACAGACGTGGTGGTCGGGTTCGACGGCATCCCGGCCGCCTCGTTCCCGTTCTTCAGTGCCGTGCTCTCGGGTCACCTGGTCGACGTGCCGTAGCAGCAGGGGCACGAGGGCGAAGGGAAGGCCCGGAGTTCGCCTCGCGGTTCAAGGCCAGGCTCGGCTCCTGAATGCCGCGATGCCGCGATGCCGCGATGCCGAATGCCGGCGATGCAAGCGCGGCAGGTCTTCGGCATTTCCGGCATTCCCAGCATCGCGGCATTCACGAGGTAGTCGCATGGTGCTTCGCCCACGCGACCACCGCGTGTTCCGCCCAGTAGCCGTCGTGGGCCGGGTCGGGCTCGCTGACGAACGCGCAATGGCCGCCGTCCTCGGTGATCAGCACGCGCACATGCGGGTTGGCCTCCACTTCGGGCCGCGTGAACTGCTCGGGCGGCACGAACGGGTCGTTGGCGGCCGTGAGGATCAGCGCCGGGATGCGGATGCGATCGACGACCCGGAGGCTCGACGCCTCGTGGTAGTACCGCGTGGCCGTCCCGAAGCCGCTCATCGGCGCCGTGTACGCATCGTCGAAACCGCGGACCGTCCACAGGCCCTTCAGCTTCGCCAGGTCGTACACATCAGGGAAGAGGGCCGCCTTCCGGCGCATCCTGGCGCGCAGGTTGCGCATGAAGTTCCACTGATAGAAGACGTTGGTCCGACGCTCGAGCGCATCCACGCACAGCGCGAGGTCCATCGTCGGCGAGACGGCGCAGACGGCCTTGAGCTGTGGCGGGGCGTCGGTGCCCAGGTCACCCGCGAGCTTGAGCGTGAGGTTGCCGCCGAGCGAGTAGCCGGCGATGACGACCGCCGGTACGTGCTCGTCGTCGATGAGGTGCCGCAGGAGGAACAGCGGGTCGTGCGTCAGGCCGGAGTGGTAGAGGCCGCGCGACAGATGCTCGGTGCCGCCGCAATTGCGCTGGTTCAGGCGCACCACACTGAAGCCGGCGGCGAAGGCCTTGTCGGCGATGCCTCGCATGTAGTGCGCCAGGCTCGACCCTTCGAGCCCGTGCAGCAGCAGCAGCACGGGCGCGGCCTCGCGACGGGGTTGCCAGTTGCAATGCGCCAGCACGCGGGCATCCGTGTCCGTGTCGAAGTAGCAGGCCTCGGGTGCGGGCAGCGACGGCAGTGCGCGCTGCCGCGCCCATGCGAATACTGTCATGCGATGGCCGCCGGACCACCTGCGCGACGGGACGTAGTCGGGAATCGGGAGAGGCGCGTGCACGTGAGGGAATCGGGAATCGGGAATCGGCATGCGCGTCCGTTCGGGAGGGCCGGCTCGCCGAGCCGGCCGCCTGCGCTCATTGCAATCGATAGACGCGGAAGCGGCCATCGCGGTGCAATTCCGGCAACGGCAGATCACGATCGATGAGCAGCAGGTCGAGGTCGAACTGCTGCGCCAGGACGCGGGCGCGCGGCGCATCGAGGCTCGAGAAGTCGCCGATCGCCTCGAGGCGAGCCTGCACCCGCGTGGCCACGTCACGATCGTACAGGGAGACGGCCGCGTCCTTCACGCCTTCCACGAGGACGTCGCGCTGCGCGGTCAACCGCACGCTGTGACCGAATTTCCAGTCGTGGTCCGGATCGGCGAGCACGTGGGCATCGATGGGCCGGTGTATGGCGATCCAGCGGCCAACCCTCACCCAGTCCGTCTCCTTCAAGGTCGCCTGGACGAATGCTCTCTCTGGGTGCTCCACACCGAGGCCGTACAGCCCGCGCGCCGCTGACGCCACCAGCAGCACCACGGTGAGCGCGACGGGCCGCCAGGCCCGCGCGCGAGAGCCCGCAGGCGTTGCCGCGGCCGCCGACACGGCTTCGGCCAGCGCCCAGGTCATGCTCAGGACAGCGAAGAGGTCGACCACCCAGAAGATCCGCGACGTCTGCAGCTGCACCGCCAGCGCGACGTGCGCCGCGATGAAGGGGAGCGACAACAGGAAGGTGGCCGTCAGCACGACCACGCCTGCGGCCATGCCCGCCTCCCAGGGCGCGGCGCGTCCCTCCCGCACCCGCCAGCGCCACACGGCGACGACCACCACCGGCAGGATCAGGTTCGCGAACCAGGCCCCGAGTGGCCACGCGTTGGGGAAGACATAGTCCTTCGACGCGAAGGGCAGGATCCACGCGGCGTCCATGACGCGCAGGCGGCCGCCCATCGACGTGAACAGCAGGGCGGCGCCCGCCAGGGCCGCCGCTGCCATCGTGGCCGCGGTGAGGTGGCGGCGCCACTGCGGGCGCACCACGAACGTGGCGGCGACCAGCCAGACCGCCCACCACACCCCCGTGGTCGGATGCAGCACCGTGGCCAGAGCCACGAGCCCCCAGGCCGTGCCGACCCGGTCGCGGGCCATCGCCGCCGCGCCCAGGGCGCCACAGGCGAAGGCCAGGCCGCGCGGATGGTAATAGCCTTCGAACGTGTTCGCTCCGGTCTCGGTGATGCGATGACGAAGCGTGACGGCGAGGCACGCCGCCGCGGCGGTCCAGCGTGACGCGGCGAGTCGCCGGGCCAACAGCCACACGGCCGTGAACAGCAGGGCGAGGCTGGCGAGGTGGCCAGCGAGGAACAGAGCCTCGATCGACAGACCGGTGTGCGCGACGATCCAGGCGGTCAGTTCGTCGCTCACCATCAGCCGGCCCTGGGCCTGCAACAGCGTGGCGTCGCGTGGGTACAAGGCGTGATCGCCGGCGTAGAGGATGGACGGCAGGTAGAACGCCTGGTCGGAGACGCCGAAGCGGTACCCTGCCGCGTTCGCGATGGCGAGGGCCACCAGCAGTGCGCCACCGACGGTGCTCGCCGCGAGACGCGTCGCCAGGCGCCACGTCATGCGCCGACCTCCGCCTCGGGGGGCAGCATCCGACGGTCCGCCGAATCACCGTACAGCGCGGGCACCGGGATGCCGCAGAGGCGCAGGTACACGGTCAACTGGCCGCGGTGGTGTACGAGGTGGCGCACCACGTAGCGCGAGACGGCTTCGGCGCGGGGCATGGTGGCGATGGGCGCGCCATCGCGCAGGAGCGTCCATGGCTCGGCCAGCGCCCTGTCGTCGAGGGTGTCGAGCACGGCATGCGCGCGCACCACGGCGTCGTCGTAGGCCTCGAGGATCTCGGCGGCGGTGGCCGGCATCCGCGGGCCTGGGCCGCCGGCGCCCATGTCGTAGCCGTCGCCACGCGTGAAGGCCGGCATCCAGGACGGGATGGTGGCGACGTGCATGGCGAGTCGGCCGAGCGGGAACGACACCTCGTGCGGCTTCCAGCCGAGCGGCGCCTGCTGCGCGGCCACGAGGACCTCACGGGAGCAGGCCAACTCAGCGTCGAGTTGCTGGCGGAGCAGCGACTGGATCATGACGTAGCCCCCCAAGTATGCCGCCGACGACCGGTCCCGGAGGCATCCGGCCGAGTTCCAGCCATGTGCCGAGCAGACGTCGATCCCGACTCGCGGGATCCAGCTCGGCGGGTACGAATCCTTCAGACGTCGTGACGCGCAACTGGGCCGTGCGGGTCGGCTGCCCCGGTGTCGGCGCCGGCGCATCGATGATCGTCCGCGCCACTTCGCCGGGCGCGAGGGCCCACCGTAAGGTCGTGCCTCCCCATTCGGCGGTCACGGTGACGGGCACGGCCCCCGCCCGCAGATCGAACGTCCGCCAGGCGTCATCGGGAAACACGAGCGTGAGCATGACCGTCGTCCTGCCGCGCAGCCACAGTCCCGTGGGCTCCGGCCAGGCGTCCTCGCCATGGATGAGGACCGCCAGCCCCGCATAGACCTGGCTGCCGAGCACGGCTGGCGTCCGCGGTCGTGCGCTGGCGTCGACGATGGTCTGCGGGGTGAGGCGCAGGCGGGGGGACGCGTCGGTGATCGGCGCGGAGGCCTTGAAGCCGACGAATCCGATGTCCACCGGCAGCGAGAACGTGCGTCCCCACGATCCTGGCGGTTCCACCGAGACCGACCACGTCTGCAACGCCGGGCTGGTCCGCCCGGCATGGACGGCCAGCGCCCCATCCACTGGACCCTGGGGGGCGTCGCCGGCCGTCGACGGCGGAAAGATGAGATCCACGCCGTAGGTGCCGGCCGGCAGTGACAGGCGGCGGCCGAAGAGCTGGGTCGCACGGTCCTCACGCCGATCACCCGCGGCATGGACCACCAGCGGGAACAGCTCGGGGACCGTCGACAGATCGAGACGCGTCAGCGGATCGTAACGGATGGCCAGCGGCCGTCGCGCGGCATCGAACTCGTCGAGCAGGCGCACGCGCGGGCGCTCGTCGAGCGAGGGCGCGGCCGTGCTCGGCGCGACGGCCCTGGTCGCCACGCCCGACAGCAGCGCCGCCGCGGCGACCACCAGCGACCACGCGACGAGATGCTGCGTGCTGGCGCGGTGGGCGAGGCGAGCACTCCGGCCCAGCGCCGCGCCGATCAGCAGCGCCACGCCGGCCCACAGCAGCACGCCGATCCAGGCCTGCGACGGGGACTGTCGCAGGAACGTCGGCAGCAGCGTCCAGACCGGCGTCGAGGGCGCGAGGTACTCGAGCACCTGCGAGGCCCCGTCACGCCCCGCCACGAGCAGCAGGCCACCCTGCGCGGATGCGAGCAGCACGGTGAGCGCCGTCCCCACGCACAGCAGGACGTGCTGCGCGGCCCGGCGCAGCGGCTGCGTGGCGCAGGCGGCCCACTGCGCGGCCACCGGGATCACGAGCAGCGGCAAGGCCGAGACCAGGGGCCGCCCGACGATCGCGCTGCCGCCCCACCAGATGTGAAAGGCCCCGACCACCCCGAGCAGCCCGGCGAACACCGCCACGAGTTCGAACGCCAGGCGTCGTCGCCCGCCGCCCTGCCGCCACAGCACCCACAGGCCCGGGATCACCATCAGCAGCGCCGGTGCGAAGGCGACGATGCCGTACTCCTGATCGAAGAGCAGGCCCGGGCCGCCGGCCGGGAGGTACTCGAGGCGCGTCTCGCGCTGCGATCCGTACGGCGCCGTGGGCGACCACGTCCCCCAGATCACCTTGAAGAACAGGAACCACAGCGCGAGGCTCACGACGTTGGGCAGCGAGACGAAGAGCGTGCGGGCGGTGGCGCGGCGCCGTGCCGCGGGCTCGCCGGGCCAGGGCAGCCACGCACGCAGCAGCGAGAGGAGGCCGAGCACCGCGGCCATCACGAGGTACTTCGTGCTGAACCAGGGCAGGCACCCGATGGCCGTGCCGGCGGCCCACCAGCGCCATGCCGGCAGCTCCAGCGAGGCGCGGTGCGCGCCACGCTCGGCATGCCAGCCGGACGTCCACGCGAAGGCGAGCGCCACGGCGCACGCGGCCGGGACCTCGGGATAGACGGCGAAGGTGTTGAAGATCCACGGGGGACCGAGCGCCAGCGCCGCCCAGCCGACGGTGGCCGCCGCAGGCGAGCCCGTGACCGCCCACGCGAGCCGCCACGCCGACGTCATGGCGATCGCCGCCAGGAGCAGCAGCGCGTAGACCACCAGGTCGTAGCCGCCGAGGGCGTACACCGGCGTCATCAGCACCGGCATCCCGATCGGATGGATCGAGTAGATCTGGCGATCGACGCCGCGCGTCAGGTAGTGCGGCGCGAGTGTCCGGTGGAAGTACTCCTCGTAGTCACCCCGCGTGTGGTTGTTCTCGATGCGCAGATCGCCATCCCGCCAGAGGCTCTGCGAGATGACGAGATAGTGCGGCTCGTCGCCGCCCGGGAACAGCGGCGTGCGCGTGAACTGACTCGCCAGGATCGCCGACGAGATCAGGCTGCCGAGCAGCACCCCGGACGTCCAGCGCCGTCGCCGCGCCAGGGCTTCGCCCGGCGTCGCGGTGGTGCGGGTCTCCCCATCGGCGCGAGACTCGACGACCAGGGCCCACACCGCCAGCGCGAGCAGCACGCCCCAGGTGAGCCGGCTGCCGGGGCCCGCGAGCACCATCAGCGCCGGGCACGCGTCGGCCACCCACGGCAGGTAGGGCAACACCAGGACCGCGCCACCGGCGAGCACACGCAGCGGGGCCAGGGCCGTCTCGTCGGCGCTCGCCGCACGTTCGGTCCGCCGACGGAGGGCGACCTCGATGAGCCGATGGAGAGCGACGAAGAGGAGTGCGCCCGCGACCACGCCGAGCAGCAGCATGGCGAGCGACGGGAGCATCGCCACACGCACGGCCCCGTCCGGGGCCTGCATGCGGTCGACCGAGCCGAGGGAGGCCCAGAGGCCCAGGCCGGCTGCCGCGCCACACGCGGCGGCCGTCAGGGAACGTCGACTCATTTGGCCGAGAAGTCGACCTTGGGCACCTCGCGCGCGGATGCGGGCGCCTCGAAGTACTTCCACTCGTCGAAGCCGAAGATCTTCGCGGTGACGTTGGAGGGGAAGCGCCGACGCAGCGCGTTGTAGGCGGTCACCTTCTCGTTGTAGCGGCCCCGCGCCACCGTGATGCGGTTCTCGGTGCCCGACAGCTCGTCCATCAGCCGCATGAAGTTCTCGTTGGACTTGAGCTGCGGGTAGTTCTCGACCACCACCAGGAGGCGGGCGAGCGCGGAGCTCTGCTCGTTGGCGGCTTCGATCGTCTCGCCCGGCGACCGCGCACCGGCCAGCTTCTCGCGCGAGGCGGCGATGCGATCGAGGATCTCCTTCTCCTGTGCCGCGAAGCCCTTCACGGTGCTCACGAGGTTGGGGATCAGGTCGTTGCGTCGCTGGAGCTGGTTCTCCACCTCGGACCAGGAGCCCTTGATGGCTTCCTGTTGACTGGTGAAGGAGTTGTAGGAGCAGCCCGTCAGCGAGAAGAGGGCCAGGACCAGCAGCCCCTGCTGCCAGAAAGTGCGTCGGTTCATCGTCGTCCTCGAATCCACAAGGCCCAGTGCCTCAACGGCACCAGAGTACCCGAATCACTACCAGCGGCCACCGCCGCCACCACCACCGCTCATGCCGCCACCGAAGCCGCCGAAGCCGCCGCCACCGAAACTGCCCCCACCGAAGCTGCCACCGCCGAACCCACCGGTCATGCCGCCCAGCGTCGTGCCCGCGCCCCACCCGCTCCAGGAGGGCCCCCACATGGAGGAGCGTCCGCGGCGCCCACCCCGCCCGCCGCCCCCGCGGCTGGACAGCCACCAGAACAGCAGGAACAGCAGGATCAACGCCCACAGTGGCATGCCGCGCCCCTGCGCGCGCGGGCTCGCCCGCGGCGCGGCCGGCAGATCGCCGAGCGACACGTTGCGCTCCTTCGCGATGCGCTGCGCCACGGCCGTGACACCTGCCACGAGGCCTTCACCGTAGCGGCCCTCGCGGAACAGCGGCGTCATCAGCTGCCGACTCACGCTGCCAGACAGACCGTCGGTGATGACCCCTTCGAGGCCATAGCCGACTTCGATCCACACCGCGCGATCCTTCGGCAGCAGGACGAAGAGCACGCCAGCGTCCTTCTCCTTGTCGCCGATACCCCGCCCGCCGTTCTCGTACCACTTCACGGCCAGCTCGCGCTCGTCGGCGAAGGGAGCCATCACGTCGCGCGTGGCGACGATGATGGTGTCGCCGGTGGCTGCCTGGAGCCGACGGCTCAGGTCGTCGATCCGTGCCTCACTCGCGGCGTCGATGACGTTGGCGAAATCGTTGACGGGTTTGGTCAGCGGTGGAAGGGCCTCCTGCGCGAGGGCAGGCCGTGCCACGACCAGCGCGACCATGATTACGCCTACCCGCACGAGGGCCCGTACGCCGGGCCATGAGGCGATCACGTCGGCGTCCCTTCGCGGTGCCAGCCGTCGATGGCGTGGACGAGCCCCTGCACGAGGTCCAGGTAGGCCGGATACAACGGCACGGCCTCGCTCTGGTCGAGCTGGTGGTCCTCTTCGAGTGCCAGCAGGCGCGCCAGCAGGTCCCGATCCAGCCCCGCGACGCGACCCACGTGGGTCGCCAGGACCTCGGGCGGGCTCTGGCGAGGCGCCCCGGTCACCAGGGCAAACGTCTGGATGAGCGAGGCGAACGGCGTCGCCGACGCGACGATCAGATCGGCAATCTCGCGAGGCCGCTGCCCGGCGAGCAGGAAGCCCTCCCGCAGGTGGATGGCGTGCGAGCGCACGTTGACCTCGCACGCCCGCCGCAGGTCCTCGGCCGCCACGGTCAGGCTGGCGAACGGATCGTCGCCGCGCACGAGGATGTGGTGCGCGATGATGTCGCCGTACTCGAGCGGGAACGAGTCCAGGCTGTTGCGGAACTCGTCGATCGGCAGCAGCAGGGGGATGTCCAGCCCGCGCGCTTGCCACCCGGCGGCACGGTCGGCCCCCGCCGCCAGATCCGCGTACTCGAGCCGGTCCACCAGCGCCAGCGTCTGCACCGGCGCTTTCACGGCCCGTGGGTGCGGTCGGGCATGGGTCCCGAACACGAGCACGGCGCGCAGTCGCGCCCCGAAGATACCGGCGAGGTCGTCAGCGAGGGTCCCGGCCGCCTGCAGGGCTGTCATCTTCTGATAGTACCGGGAACCGGCAACCGGCAACCGGGAACCGGCAACCGGGGGCGCGGCCGTCACGCGGCGGCGCCCAGCCTAGCTGGGCGTGCGGAACCGGTAGTGCGACACCATCCACTCATCGCCACCGCGGCAGCCGAACAGCTCGGCGCAGGCCATGAAGAAGATCCGCCAGCGAGACCACCAGCGCGTGACGTCGGCCTCGCCGTACGTCTCGGCGAAGAGCTGGCGGACCGTCGGTGCGGCCGCATCCATGCGGGAGAGCCACGCCTCGCAAGTGCGGGCGTAATGGGTGCCGTTCACCCGCCAGTGCGCGTCGATGCGCAGATGATCCTGGAAGTAGAGCAGGAGATCGTCAGAGGGCATCTGGCCCCCGGTGAAGAAGTGCCGCGCCATCCAGTCGCCCGGCCCCGTGTCTTCGTAGGGGTAGGCGTGCTCGCGGTGCGTGAAGATGTGCACGAAGAGCTGGCCGCCCGGCACCAGCCACCCCGCGATCCGCTCCAGCAGCGCGGCGTAGTTGCGCATGTGCTCGAACATCTCCACCGACACGACGCGGTCCATGCCGCCCTCGCAGGTGAACGTGTTCATGTCGGCGGTGACGATCTCCAGATTGCGGAGGCCCCGCTCGGCCGCGCGCGCATCGATGAACGCCTTCTGCGTCCGCGAGTTCGACACGGCCGTGATGTGGGCCCCGGGATACCGTGCGGCCATGAACAGCGACAGGGATCCCCAGCCGCAGCCCAGTTCGAGGATCCGCTGCCCGTCGGCCAGCGCCGCGCGCTCGCACGTCAGCGCGAGCATCGCCGCCTCTGAGGCCTCGATGGTGGTGACACCGGCAGGCCAGTAGCCGCTGCTGTACTTCAGGTGCGGCCCGAGCACGGTTTCGAAGAAGGCCGCCGGCACCTCGTAGTGCTGCGCATTGGCATCGTCGGTCGCGATGGCGATCGGCGAGCGCCGCAGCGTCTCGACCCAGGCCATCTTGGCGGCGTGGGCCGACTCGGCCCCGTCACGCGCCTCGCTCTTGAGGCGGACGGCGAGGTTGCGCCGAATCCCCGCGCGGATGAGCGCGTCGGGGACGACATCGCGATCGAGCACCGAATCGATGGACGGCCACTGGGTCATTGCAGTGTTCAAAGTGGAAAGGGCGAAAAGGGCGAAAAGGGCAAAAAGACAGAATCGAAGGCGAAAGGGGAAAGGGAGAAAGCAAGAAGGGCGAAGGGTGATGTTCGCCCTGCGGGCATTTCACATGTCCAATGTCAAATTCCCCGTGCTCGCCTCGGCCCCGGGAAGAACACGTTGGTCGTCTGCTGGTAGGCGCGGTACGCATCGCCGCGGCTGCGCAGTGAGGATGCCTCCGCGTACGGGACGCCGGTGCCGTAGCGCATCACGTAGAACATCAGCGGAATGACGTGCAATCCCAGCCAGCCGCCGGGCGAACCCAGCGCGAACAGGCCGAAGCCGCACCAGATGACCCATTCGAAGAAGTAGTTCGGGTGGCGGGAGTAGTGCCACAGGCCGTCCTGGCACACCTGCCCCTTGTTGGCCGAATTGTGCCGGAAGCGCGCCAGCTGGCGGTCGGCCGTCGACTCACCGATCAGCCCCAGGGCCCACACCAGCGCGCCGATCCACTCGAGAGGAGCCAGGGCCGGGGTCGGGTTGAGCGCGGCGATGGCGAAAGGCACGGTCAGGACCAGCGCGGCCAGCGCCTGCGCCTGGAAGAACAGCAGCATCCGCGGATTGGCCGACGCGCCCCAGTGGGCGCGGAGGGCGGCATAGCGCGAGTCTTCCTGCGGATGTTCGGCCTTGACGCGCACGAACAGATGGCCCGCCAGGCGCAGACTCCACGTCGTGACCATGGCCAGCAGCAGGGCGTCGCGCGTCGGCCAGCCGTCGGCCAGCCACACGTAGGCGGCCGCCACGGGGGTGAAGGCGGCCGACCACGCGACGTCGACAATGCCGGCGTTGTGCCAGAGCAGCGACAACAGCCACACCACCACCATGAGCAGGGCAAGGAACAACAGGCCTGCCAGGAGCAGGGAGACGAGCGGCGCCATGTGCCCCTAAGGACGCCTCCCGCGCGGCCGGAGTTGCTCCGGCGGGTGGGGCGGGGCACAATCGGCCGCGATGCGGCTGCGCGAACTGCACGTCGGGTGCCTCGGGGGCGGCACGGGATTGCCGAGCCTGCTGGGCGGCCTGAAGACCAATCCCTGGCTGCAGGTGCACGCCATCGTCACGATGTTCGACAGTGGCGGCAGCTCCGGCGTCTTGCGCGACGAACTCGGCGTGCTGCCGCCGGGCGACGTGCTCAAGTGCGCGCTCGCCCTGGCGCGCGATGAAGGCGAGGCGCGGCGCGTGCTGCTGACGCGGCTGCCGACCCTCGAGCACCGCCGGCTCGGCGGCCACACCGGCGGCAACCTGCTGCTGTCGATGATGGAGCAGTTCAGCGGCGACTTCCAGGCGGCGGTGGACGGGTTGCGGGCCGTGCTCGGCTGTCGCGGCTTCGTCTGGCCGATCAGCACCGAGTCGGCCAGCCTGTGCGCCGAATACGGCGACGGCACGATGACCACGGGCGAGGTGGAGGTCGACGCGGGGCAGGCCGAAGGGCGCTTCGTGCGACGAGTGTGGCTGTCCCCGGCCGTGACCATTCACCCCGCGGCGCGTGATGCGCTCAGCCGCGCCGATGCCATCATCATCGGGCCAGGCAGCTTCTTCACCAGTCTGCTGCCGCCGCTGCTGGTCGGCGGCGTGCGCGACGTGCTGGCCGACTTCCAGGGCCCCGTGGTGCTGGTGGCCAACCTGCTGACCGAGGGGCAGGGCATGGCCGACTTCACCGCGGCCGACGCCGTGCGCCGCATCGCGGAGGCCATCGGCCGTCCCGTGGACACCGTCCTCTTCAACTCGTCGCGGCCGCCGGCCGAGGTGCTGGCGCGGTATGCCGGCGAGCACAAGCGTCCCCTGCCCCTGGGAGACATGCCGACCGGCGTCGAGGTCGTGCAGGCGCCCTTCTGGCACGGTCCCATCGCCCGCCACCAGCGTCGCCGCCTCGCGTACGCGATGTGGGGTGTCCTGGCGCGACGACTCCTGTGACGGCCGTGCCGCTCACACGTCGAAGGTGAGGCGCTTGCCCTCTCGAATCGACTGATTCACCAGGTGCGCCACCGCCGCGGCGCGATGACCGAAGCGGGCGTCTTCGACAGGCTGGGTGCGCGAGCGGACCGCCTCGACGAACGACCGCACGTGCGCGACGTCCTCGCTCTCGCCACGGACGACCCACTCCTCGCCGGAGGGCGAGGTCTGCTGTCGCTGCGACCCCGCGGTCTCGATGGCCTGGACCTTCGGGTCGGCGTAGTACGCGCGCTCCAGCGACTCCGGCCACGACCGCACCACCCACCGGTTGTCGTCACCGGGCTGCTCCGTGGTCAGCCGCAGCCGATCGCCGAGCAGATGCAGGGTGCCCTTCGTGCCGTGGATGTGGACGCCTTCTTCTCCCCCGGTGCTGTTCAACGTGCAGCCCAGCGTCACGGTGAAGCCTTCGGGATACGTCAGCAGCGCATCGATCGTGTCGGGCACCTCGTGCGTGGCCGTCCACCGGTGCGTCGATCCCGCCGCCATGACGTGCGAAGGGCCCTGCACGTCGAGCACGTGATGAATCGTCGTCGCCAGGTGCACGAAGAGGTCCGTCGCCAGCCCGCCGGAGTAGTCCCAGTAGCAGCGCCAGCGGAAGAAGCGCTCGAGGCTGAAGGGCCGCGGCGGCGCCGACCCGAGGAACTGCGCCCAGTTGACGGTCGTCTCGCTGGCGTCCGGCGGGATCGGATAGAGCCAGGCCCCTCCCGCGGTGTTGCGGTTGAAGGCGGCGCGCACCAGTGTGATCTGCCCGAGCCGACCGCTCTTGACGATCTCGCGCGCGGCGCGCTCGAGGGCGGAACTCGGTCCCTGGCTGCCGACCTGCAGCACCCGCGACGAGCGATCGACCGCCGCGATGATCTCGCGGCCTTCGGTGATCGCGTACGTCATCGGCTTCTCGAGGTACACGTCCTTGCCGGCATCCAGTGCCGCGAGGGCCATGGTGCGGTGCCAGTGATCCGGGGTGACGATGAACACGGCATCCACGCCGCGGTCGTCGAGTACCGCGCGGTAGTCCGGCCGGATCGCCGCGGTGCCGCCGCTGCGGGCCTTCGCCCGTTCGGCGCGTCCCGTGTAGGCGTCGCACAGCGCCACGATCTCGAGGCCCGGCAGGGCGCGACACGCGTCGATCAACTGGTGCGCGCGCGCGCCCGTCCCGAGGAAGCCGAGGCGCAGACGATCGGAGGGCGCCACCTGTGTCGAGGCTGCCGCGGAGGTCACGGCGGAGACCCCGAGTCCTGCGGTGCCCGCGGCCAGCGTTGAACGGAGGAAGTCGCGTCTGTCCATGGGTACACCTTGCTGTGACATCGAGGCCGGCACGGGTAGGGCCCGTTCTCCGAACGGGCCGTCACGCCGTGGTCTGGTGTCTCTTCGGCAATAGCGCCACCGCCGCCGCGCCGACGGCCGCCAGCCCCATGAGCAGCAGGAATCCCGGCCGATAGCTGCCCATGCGATCGCGCAGCCCGGCGACCA
This sequence comes from Luteitalea sp., assembly GCF_022842525.1. Taxonomy (NCBI): domain Bacteria; kingdom Pseudomonadati; phylum Acidobacteriota; class Vicinamibacteria; order Vicinamibacterales; family Vicinamibacteraceae; genus Luteitalea; species Luteitalea sp. The sequence continues at coordinate 25,920 of NZ_JALHPM010000037.1, read as the reverse complement.
GCATCGGTGACACGGCCTCGGCGACGCCGTCGGCCGTCAGCACGAAGCCCATGACGCGCCCGAGCCTCTGCACGCCGAACAGGTCAGCTGCCATCAGCGGGATGATCATGTAGTCGCCGCCCAGGCCGATGCCGAACAGCAGCGCGAACACGTGCAGCATCGTCCACGAGTCGGCCAGCAACAGCAGCGGGATGGCGGCGGCGACGATGACGTAGATGAGCAGCATGACGTGCTTGCGATGCCAGCGGTCGGCCAGCCAGCCCATGAGCAGGCGACCGAGGATGCTGCCGGCCAGGACCAGCGACAGGATGCGGGCCACGTCGCCCTGCCCGTACTGCTGGTCGAGACTCAGATACAGCTTCAGGTTCTGCATCGTGCCACCCACGGCGCCGATGGAGCACATGCTGCCGATGAGGAGCAGGTAGAACGAGGACGAGCGCAACACCTCGCCGAGGGGCGCGGCGGCGGGGCGTGCCGCCTGGTCGGCGGCAAACGACGGCGGCGCGTCCTTGACGATCCACGCCAGCGGCCACGCGATCGCGATCATCAGGCAGCCGAGCACCTGCATGGCGCGGTGCCAGCCGAAGTTCATGGTCAGCCAGTAGGCGAGGCCAGGCACCACCGTGCCGCCGATGCCGATGCCGATGTAGGCAAAGCCCATGGCCTTGCCGCGCGCCGTGGTGAACCAGCGCGAGAGCAGCACCTGCACCGGCAACGGGCCCCCGAAGACATAGCCGAGCGCGTTGAAGATGTAGCAGAGATAGAAGCCCGCGAGTGTCGAGACGTACCCGAGCCCGATCATCGCGCCACCCGCCATGAGGATGCCGACCAGCAGCAGGCGGCGCGGGCCGTAGCGGTCGATCAGGTAGCCGGCCAGATAGCCGAACAGCGGACCGATGAGCAGCTTGCTGTAGGCGTTGCCCGACGTGACCTGCTGCCGCGTCCAGCCATAGTCCTTGACGAAGAAGTCGTAGAAGAACGTCAGCCCGTACAGGCCGATGCCGACGGCGGCAAAGAGCGCGGCAAAGGCGGTCGCCGCGGCCGTGATCTGCCCGCTCCGCGGGATCTCGTCCGGGCTGGTCGTCTCGTGTGGCGCACTCATGCGTCCGCCTTCACGGCCTTCAGCCGCGCGTGATCGGGGTGGGCCGTGTAGAACGGGTCGAGGGGGAAGCAGCCCGAGACCAGGCCATTGCGCGGGCCCGTGGTGCAGTCGCTGAAGGTACGGCAGATGGCCTTGCGTTTGAGCGGCAGGCCGCGCAGCACGTCGAGCGGGAGGTCCGGGTACGACAGGACCATGCGGCCGAGCCCGATGAAATCGGCCCCGCCCTCCCGCACCACCGCCTGCCCGACGTTGGGCAGCCACTCCTGCAGATAGCTGTACGCCGACCCGACGATCCTGAGGGCCGGGAAGTCGTGCTTGAGGGCTGCCGTGACGGCAATCTGTCGGGCTACACCCATCAGGGGATCCTCGGGCGGCTGGTAGCCATCGGACGGCGGGAACGTCGCCGGTCGCTGGATGTGCGGGTTGTAGTACGGGCTGCCGGCGGTGAGGCACACGAGGTCCACCCCGAGCTGCTCGAGCAACGTGAGGAACGCCCGGGCATCCGTGAGATCGGGGAGCGCCGCCGTGCCGTCCCAGCGGCTGAAGGCGTGGGCGTACTCGGCCTGCGAGGCCTCGGGTTCTCCGATGTCGTCGACGCCCTTGCGGAAGGGCGAGGTGTCGAAGGCCGACAGGCGCACGCCGATAGCCAGTCCGGGCGCATCCCGGCGAATGCCCTCGACCGTCTGTCGCAGCAGGCGGGTCCGACCCGCGAAGTCGCCGCCGAACCGGCCGTCGCGCGCATGTGCCGACAGCAGCTCGTGCCCGAGATAGCCGTGGCAGTGCTTGACGTCGACGAAGGTGAAGCCGGCGCGCTGGGCCAGCACTGCCGCCTGCACCAGCCTCGCCGACAGGTCGTCGAGGTCATCGTCGGTCAGCAACGGCACCGGCCCTGCGGGGCTGACCCGCCGATCGAGCACCGGATGGGCGTAGGCGGCGAGCGGCTTCGGCTGCTTGTCGGGATCGGGACGCGAGTAGCGTCCGGAGTGGGTGAGCTGCAGGCCGATGACCAGGTCGTCGGTCGCGAGGCCTGCGGCACGGTGACCCGTGAGCAGATCCTCACGCAACTGGACCAGATCCACCTCGGACGTCGGGCCGAGGCACAACTGATTCGGGTTGGCGCGTCCGTCGTGGCGCACCGCGAACGCTTCGCCGCCCCAGATCAGCTTGGCGCCGCTCTCCCCGAACCGCTGCCAGCGTCGACGCGTCAGCTCGGTGGGCCGGCCATCGAGCGTGCCGTCCCAGCCCTCCATCGGCAGGATGCAGAAGCGGTTGCCTGCGCGTCCGGCGGTCGTGTCGATCGCCGCCGCCAGCGGCGACACGGGCGCGGCCTCGACGGCCGCCTCGAACGGCAGGGTGGTGCCGAGGGCGGCGACGTGGGTCTCGAACTGGGCGGCGGTCTTGAGGGCGGCGATGCGCGGGTAGGTTCGGCTCATGGGCGGAACACGAGGGGGGGGTAGGGCCGGCTGTCCCAGCCGGCCGTCGACGGCTAGATCGCTGGCAGCGTGTACGGCGCGCGGTACTCGCGCGTCAGCAGGGCGTTGGCCTTCGGGTCGTCCACGCACTGCTCGGTGGCGGCGTCCCACGTCAGCTTGTGGCCGGTCCGGTAGGCGACGTTGCCGAGCAGGCACATCGCCGTCGAGAAGTGTCCGAGTTCGATGTCCGAGTTGGGCCGCTGCCGCGTGCGCATGCAGTCGAGGAAGTTGCGGATGTGCGTCAGGTTCTGGTCCGAGGTCCCGGCGCGCAGGCCCGCGGCGCGGGCCCTGGACGGGCCGTTCCAGTCGCGCTTCCACGCCGGCACCACCGGTTCCTGTTCCGACAGGTACGACGGCGTCGGCGCCTTGGCCGTGCCGCCGGTCTCGGGGATGACCTCGAAGCCCGAGCGGTCGAGAAAGAGCGTGGCGTCGGTGCCGTAGAACTCGATGCCGTAGCCCTTGCCGGCGCCGTTGTAGGCATTGCCGGACCGGTTGCTGTACGTGCAGATGAAGCCGGGGAACTCGTACACCGCGTCGATCGTGTCGGGCGTCTCGCGGTTGTCGTCGAGCACGAAGTTGCCGCCGACGGCGTACACGGTCTTCGGCGCCGTCTGCTTCATGCCCCACAGCGCCAGGTCCAGCAGGTGGATGCCCCAGTCGGTCATCATGCCGCCCGCGTAGTCCCAGAACCAGCGGAACTGGAAGATGAACCGATTGGGATTGAACGGCACGACGGGCGCGGGGCCGAGCCACGTGTCCCAGTCCAGGCCGGCCGGCACCGCGACGTCGGCGGGGCGCCCCAGGCCTGCGGGCGTCTGGTTGCCGACGTTCCAGGCGTGGATGCGGTGGATCTTGCCGAGCGCGCCCGACTGCACCACCGAGATGGCTTCCTGGAAATGCCGGCCCGACCGCTGCTGCGTGCCGACCTGCACGACCCGGTCGTACTTGCGGGCGGCCGCGACCATGGCGCGGCCCTCCGCGACGTTGTGCGAAATCGGCTTCTCGACGTAGACGTCCTTGCCCGACTGACAGGCCAGGATCATCGGGATGGCGTGCCAGTGATCGACCGTCGCGACGATGACGGCGTCGAGGTCGGTGCGCTCGACGACCTTCCGGTAGTCGGCTTCCATCGTCGCGGCGCCCCCGGTCTGCCGCTCGGTCATGCGTTGCGCGCGCCGGCGATTGACGTCCCACACGTCGCACACCGTCACGATCTGCACGTCGTCGTGCTGCTGGAAGTTGCCCAGATGCGAGCGGCCCATGCCGCCCACGCCGATCGACCCGATCCGGATCCGATCGTTGGCGCCCCGAACGCGGGCACGACTGGCCGCCGTCTGTTGGGAGGGACGGCCTGCCGCGCCGTCCGCCGCACTCGCGGCACCGTCCACGGCGCCGGCCGATCCGTCTGCACGGGTTCCCGCGACGAGGCCGCCCGCCATACCAGCGGCGGCCGTGGACACGAACGAACGACGGGAGATGGACATCAGAACCTCACCAGGTCGGCGATGGCAATGGGCCGGTTCTCTTCACAGCTGCGACGGGCCGCGATGCCGGTCAGCGCCGACATCGCGCCGGCGCGGGAGTCGGGCAGCTTCAGGTGATCGGGCACCTGGGGCCGCCGGAAGATCAGGTTGCGCAGGGCGTCGTCGGCCCCGCCGTGTTCACCCTCGACCGTCGGGATGTCGACCTTCGTGCGGGTCCCGAAGGCCTTGATGACGGACACCTCGAGGTCGGACGGCACCTCGAACGGCTGCTTGGCGTAGTCGCGAATCTCCACCCGGCCGCCGTCGCCATTGAAGGCCAGCGAGTAGCCCTCGATCGGCATGTAGGCGTTCAGCGAGTACGACAGGATGACGTCGTTGGTGTACTTGATGGTGGCCGTCATCGTGTCGTACGAGGTGATTTCCGGGCGGAACACGCATGCGTCACGCAGGTAACCGTCGGCCTTCTCCACCTCGCCGCCATAGAGCCGCATCGCCGAGGGAGACTTGGTCATGTCCCAGTAGAACGGACACTCGGTCTTGTGCGTGCACGGACGGCAGTTGGTGGCGCGGAACGGGCCGGCGCTGCCATAGCGCTTGATGCCACCGTAGGCCTGCACCTGCACCGGCTCGGCGTCGAGCAGCCAGTTGACGTAGTCGAAGTGGTGCGTGGCCTTGTGGACCCACAGCGACCCGCTCTTCGCCTTGATGCCGTGCCAGCGGCGGAAGTAGTCCGTGCCATGGCTCGTGTCGAGGTACCAGTGGAAGTCCACCGACCGGATCGGGCCCACCGGCTTCGAGAGCATCAGCTCCTTGATGCGCACGTGAGCCGGCGCGAACCGCATGTTGTGCCCGACGATGATCTTGCGCTTGTTGCGCTTCTCCGCGTCGATCACGGCCTGGGTCTGCTGCTCGTCGACGGTCATCGGCTTCTCGGTGATGACGTCGATGCCGAGGTCGAGGGCGCGGATGATGTACTCCGCATGGTGGACGTCCACCGTGGTGATCGCCACGACGTCGGGGCGCGCCTCCTTGACCATCCGATCGAAGTCGGTGAACACCGGGCACGTGACGCCGATGATGTCGCGCACCACCTCGGCGCGCTTCGCGTTCGGGTCGCACAGGGCGACGAACTCCACCGTGTCGCCCCACTTGTCCTTGACCCCCTTGCCCCACATCGACGACCCGCGACCGCCGGTGCCCACGAGGGCATAGCGCCGGCGTGGGCTGGCGGGCGCCCCGGGCTGGGCGGCCAGCAGGGGAGACGACGAGGCGGCTGCGAGGGCAGCGGCCGAGGACAGGAACTCGCGTCGATTGACGGGCATTGCCCCACAGCCTATTCGCTCGGCCCGGCCGTGCAAAGGGGGAAAAGACAACGGCGACAAAAAAGGGGACGCCGGCTCCCACCGGCGCCCCCCATGGGGAAGACGACGCACCCGCGTGCGGGGCGCTAGAAGAACAGGCGGAACCCGATCTGCAGGTTCTGCGGCAGGTTGTTCTGGCTGGTGACGATGCCAAAGTTGGCGTTGGTCGGGTTCAGCTCCGGATTGTTGAAGAACACCTGGTTCAGCGCGTTGTAGACCTCCAGATGGAGCTGGGCGCGGACCCGCGACGTGATGTCGAAGCGCTTCACGATCGACATGTCCATGTAGTTGAGCGCCTGCGCCCGCAGATTGGTCGGACGACTGGGCAGCGTGCGGTAGTTCTGCGCCAGCTGGATGCGCGGATCGTTGCGGCGCTGCGACTCCGGGATGTCGGTGAAGTAGAACCCGCTGGTGTCGAACACCGGCTGACCGACGGTGTCGGTCGAGTAGCTGGTCGTCAGCGCGTTGATGTCGCCGTTGTAGTACACGTTGCCGATGGTCAGCGGACGCCCGCTCTGCCACTGGTAGATCGCCGAGACGTTCCACCCGCCGGCGATCAGGTCGAGGGCCTTGTTCCAGTTCGATCCCCACTTGCGGCCGCGCCCGAACGGCACCTCCAGGATGCCGTTGACGACGATGCGGTGCGGCACGTCGACGTCGGAGCGGCGCTTCTCGTAGATGCCGGCCGGGCCATCGACGGCGTTGAGGGCGAAGGTCTGCTCCTCGAAGCGCGAGATGGTGTAGGTGGTCAGGAAGGAGTAGCCCGACGTGAAGCGCTTCTCGAGGCGGAACTGCCCGGACTGGTAGCTGCTCGAGCCGTCGTAGTTGCGGCTCTGCACCTGCGTGAACTGCGGGTACGGGCGCAGCAGCTGCTGGCGCCCGATGGTCGCCGTGTTGAGGTTGGTGCCCGGGACCAGGCCGGCGAACGGGTTGGCGACCGGCTGCGACAGGTTGTTGATCACCGCGGTATCACGGACGTTGCTGGTGGACAGGAACTGCCGTGGCACCGCGTTGAGGTCGGTTTCGACCGTCAGGTCGTAGCCGCGGTTGCCCGTGTACCCGGCCTCGATGACCCACTGCCCGGGCAGTTCGCGCTGCACGTTCACCGCCCAACGCATCGCCTGGGGATTGGCCAGGTCGACGTTGGTCGTGTAGCGGTTCAGGTTCTGCCCGACGAAGGTGTTGACGCCCTGCGAATTGCCAGCCGGCTGGATGACGCCGCCCGGCCACGGGTTGCTGAGGCTGGCCTGATACGTGAGGCCGTTGTCGTTGGTCGCCACGACGGGCGTGACCTGCGAGTAGCCCGGCTGGAAGATGGCGTAGTCGAACAGCGTCGGCACCGTGTAGATGGCCCACCCGCCGCGCAGCACGGTGAGGTTGTTCAGCTGATACGCGAAGCCGAGGCGCGGCTGCCAGTTGTTCGTGTCCGTGTTCCAGAAGCCCGGTGTGCTGTCGCTGGCGAAGCCGACGCCACCGACCGGATTGAACTGGGAGGCCGGAAGTTCGGCCAGCGGGTTGAGCGCGTAACGGGCGCGTGCGGCGGCAGTCACCGCGAGCGTGGCGGTGGGATCGAAGCCGCGGACGTTGGCGTTGTTGGCGTCGGTCGGCGCGCCCTCGTGCTCGTAGCGGAGACCGAGGTTGAGCGTCAGCTTGTCGGTGATCTTCCAGTCGTCCTGCACGAACACGCCCTGGTACCGGCTGCGGTTGTCGCGGGTCGGTGCGATCTCGATCTGGCTGTTGCCGGCCGGCAGGCCGAGCAGCAACGAGGCGAGGTCCTGGCCGATCGGGGCGTTGGGTTGTCCCGTCCCGCCGTTGGTGAAGCCCTGGTTGAACCGGTAGGCGCCGGCCACGTGGTAACTGGGCTCGCCGACCTCCGTGTAGATGCGGAAGTCGTAGCCCGCCCGCACCGAGTGGTTGCCCCAGAACTTGGTGATGGTCGGCTGGAAGGTGCTGATGGCGGCGGTGGTGCCGCCGGCGTAGGAATCGCCGAGGGCGCTGTAGGCGCCGGGTTCGATGCGGGGGAAGTACTTGAAGTCGCCGAACAGGCGCGCCGTGTTGGACGAGAACCCGAGCGACGCCGGGTCGAAGAGGCCCTGATTCTGCCGCAGGCTCGGCTCCTGGAACCGCGACCAGCTCCCGCGCAGGTTCAGGACCGTCGTCGGGTTCATCGTCCAGACGTGGTCCGCCGTGACGGCATCGTTGATCCGGAAGAGGAAGTTGCCCGTCGGGATGATGCCGTTCTGCTCGCCGGTCCAGTTGCCGCGATACTCGGTGCGGTTGTTGCGCGAGTAGCGCACGAACGACTTGTGGTCGTTGTTGAACTGGTGATCGCCGCGGACGTTGACCGAGTAGAAGTCGTCGCCACGCTCGTTCGTGCTCAGGTAGTTGTTCTGGCCCTGCGCGTTGCCGGCCTGATTGGGCAGCGGGTAGTACTTCATCATCTCGCGCGCCACCGGGTCGATCCGGTTGGCCGGGATGATGTTGCCCGGGAACGCCGTGCGGCGGACCTGGCCGTTTTCGAGGCGCGCCGTGGCCGGGTCGAAGATCTGGATGCCGAGCGGCAGGAGGGCCGAGAAGTCGCCGTTGCGCTGCGCCTCGGTCGGCACGGTGAACTGGCCGGGCTCCGGGAACGTGTCGTACAGCCACTCGAGGGCCGTGAAGAAGAACGTCTTGTTGCGCCCGTTGTAGAAGCCGAGGTCCACCGGGCCGCCGAACGTGCCACCGAACCGCTTGTAGTCGAGCTGGGCCTTGGGCTGCCCCGCGCGTTCGAGGAAGAAATCGTTCTTGCTGAGCGTCTCGTCGCGGATGTGGTAGTACGCGTCGCCACGGAACGAGTTCGTGCCGCTCTTCATCGTGACGTTGACCGTCGCGCCGGCCGTGTGGCCCTGCTGCGCGTCGAACGTCGCCGTCTCGACCTTGAACTCCTGCACGGCGCCGGCCGGGGGCACGAAGGCCACACGACGGCCATTGGCCATGTTGGGGGAGCCGTCCATCGTGAACTCGTTGCCGCCGGCGGCGCCGTTGGCCGTCACTGCGGAGGTGCCGGCGTTGTCGAACGGCCGCGAGAACTTGAGGTCACCGGTGTAGACCGTGCCAGCCGCCAGGCGGGTGAGGGTGAACGGGTTGCCGTCCGAGAGCGGCATCAACTGGATGCGCTTCTCGTCGATGACCTGCCCCTGGGAAGCCGACCGTGTTTCGAGGAGCGGCGCGCCGCCTTCCACCGTGACGGTTTCCTCGAGGCCGCCGACTTCGAGCGTGAAGTCGATCGCCAGTCGGTCCGCGATGCGCACCTCCACGGCCTTCTGCGAGACACGCTTGAAACCGGTCAGCTCGACCGTGATGTCGTACTGGCCGACGGAAATGAAAGGGATCGAGTAGCGGCCCTGCTCGTCACTGACCGCCGTGTTCACGGTCCCGTTGGCCGTGTTGGTCACCGTGACGGTGACGCCCGGCAGGGCCCCCCCGGAACTGTCGACGATGCGGCCGGCCACCGCGCCGCGGGGGTCTTGCGCCGAGGCAAGAGCGCTGAAGCCGAACACACACATCAGGGCGACCACGAGTCGGCCGCCCAGACGTTGAGGTTGCAGGAGCATCTGCATTCCGAAACCCTTTCCCTGTGGTCGTCTCACACGTTCGAGTGGTCGCACCAGTCCCGCCGATGGCAGGGACAGGCGCAGCCGCACGGCCCGACGCGAGTGGTACCGACCTTTTCGATGATTTGAGCGGGCGGAGTATAGCAGGAAAGTCGACGGTGCACGCAAGCGTGCCACAGTATTCGATCAGACTGGTTCTACCTCTTGCTCGACATCGGCAGTGACCTTGCAGAAGTGGTGTGCATGACCTCATGGCTCCACCGCGTCCACGCCCCACGACGCCCCGCAGGCCTCGTGGTCGCCACGGCCTGCCTGTGGGCCGGCGTCGCCTCCGCGCAGCCGGCCTCTTCGTCGTCCACGTCGCCCGCGCCGTCGGCAGGACTCGCGCTGCAGGTGGCACTCGATCGTGCCGGATTCTCGCCCGGGGCCATCGATGGCGCCCCGGGGCGCAACACGCGCCTCGCCCTGCAGCACTTCCAGGAAGCCCGTGCGCTTCCCGTCACCGGGGAGGTCGACGACGCGACACGATCCGCGTTGCCCGCCGAGCCGGCGGTGGTGCCCTACACCCTGACGGCGGAGGATCTCGCTGGGCCGTTCATCGCACGGATTCCGAACGACATGATGGAAAAGCGCACACTCGAGGTCCTGGGATATGCGACCCCGGCCGAGATGCTGGCCGAGCGCTTCCACACGACCCCCCAACTGCTGGCCCGGCTCAACCCCCGGCTGTCCTGGACGGCCGGCACCGTGGTGCAGGTGCCCAACGTCACACCGTTCGTCGTCCCCGCCACGACGGAGACGCGCGAGGTCAATCCGCCTGAGGCGGCCAAGGTGGCCAGCGTCCGGGTCTCGCGTGCCAGCGGTGCCCTCGTCGTTCGCGGCACCGACGATGCCATCCTGTTCGTGGCGCCGGTGACCTCCGGCAGCGAGCGCGACCCGCTGCCCCTCGGCACCTGGAAGGTCACCGCCGTGTATCTCCGGCCCGTCTTCAACTACAACCCCGACCTGTTCTGGGATGCCGACGAGGCCCATGCCCGCGCGCGGATTCCCGCCGGCCCCAACAATCCGGTCGGGCTCGTGTGGATCGATCTCGACAAGGAGCACTACGGCCTGCACGGCACACCGGCGCCGGAGCGCATCGGCGTGTCGCAGTCGCATGGCTGCGTGCGCCTCACCAACTGGGACGCCATGCGCGTGGCGGCACTGGTGCGCACCGGTACTCCCGTCCACTTCGAGCCGTGAGACGCACGCGCGCCGTGTCGGCGCTGTGGACGATGGCCTTGCTGGTGGTCGCCACGGTGGCGCTCGTCGGCATCACCAGGTTCATGATGCGCATCCACCGCAGCGACGGCTGGGTGGCCTCCGAGCCGTCGGCGTCACCCTCGGCACCGCCGGCGGTGCTGCCGGACGAGGGGCGGACGGTGCCGCGCACCGCGCCGCCCTCGTCGTCGACCGACGCCAACGCCGACGACACCCGCGCCACCGCGCCAGAGGCGCGCCCACTCACGACCGCCACCGCGGTCGCGACGCTGCGTGCGCGCGCATTGACACTGCCGGTCCAGGGGATTGAGCCGGGCGCTCTCGTGCCGTCGTTCTCGGAGGCGCGTGGCTCACGGGTCCACGAGGCGCTCGACATCATGGCGCCGACAGGCACGCCTGTCGTCGCGGTCGACGACGGCCGTGTGGCTCGCCTGTTCCGGAGTGACGCCGGTGGGCTGACCGTGTACCAGTTCGACCCCTCGCAGCGCGTCGCCTACTACTACGCGCACCTGCGCGACTATGCCGCGGGTCTCGCCGAAGGCCAGGCGGTCATGCGGGGCCAGGTCATTGGCTACGTCGGCAGCACCGGCAACGCGCGTCCGGACGCGCCCCATCTGCATTTCGCCATCTTCGTGCTCGGTCCCGAACGGCGGTGGTGGGACGGCACCCCGATCGATCCCTACGCCGTCCTGAAGTAGCACCGATGCGTGCATGCGCCGTGGTGGATGCGGGGATGGTCGGCGGCACGGCGTCCGAGCACCGCTGGGTGTATAGATCAGGCAGAAGGAGGTCCTGCCGTGATCCCCATCACGCACATCCTCTGTGCGGTTGATTTTTCCGATACGTCCCACCATGCGCTGCGCCATGCGGCAGCGCTGGCCGCGTGGTTCCGCGCGCGCCTCACCGTGTTGCATGTCGCGGCGTCCCCGAGCGACACGTTCCTGCCAGCCGCGGCGCCCGGCGACTGGGCTCCCGCGCTGTCCCTGACACCGCCGCTCGATCAGGTGCGGGAGGAACTCGCGCGCGAGGTCACGCGCGTCGGCGCCGACCCGGTGGCGCCGGACCTCACCGTCGCGGTCGGGCGTCCCCACGAGGTCATCCTCGCCGAAGCGCTGGCGCGCGGCGCCGACCTGCTGGTGGTCGGCACGCACGGCCGAAGCGGCTTCCACCGACTGGTGCTGGGCTCGGTGGCCGAGAAGGTCCTGCGGCTGTCGCCCTGTCCCGTGCTGACGGTGCCGCCGCATGCCGCGGGTGGCGTCGCGGTGCCGAGCTACCGGCAGATCCTCTGCCCGATTGATTTCTCGGCCTCGTCCCGGCGGGCCCTGACCCTTGCCGTCGAGCTCGCGCACGAAGCCGGCGGCCACGTCACCGTGCTGCATGCGCTCGAGTACCTCGATCCCGAGGAACCGTGCGAGCACGTCCCGATCGACATCCGGGCGTATCGCGCGCACCTGCTGACGCACGTGCGTCAGCGCCTGCACGAGGCGGTGACCGCCTCGGGCGCCGACGCCGAGACGGTCACCGAGGCGTTGGCCGTCAATCGTGCCTATCAGGAGATTCTCGACCGCGCCGCGTCGCTGCCGGCCGACCTCATCGTGATGGGCACTCAGGGCCACGGCGGCATCGAACTGATGCTGTACGGCTCGAACACCCAGCAGGTGGTGCGGCGTGCCACCTGCCCGGTCCTCGCCGTTCGCGGCTGACATGCCGGGACTCACCACCGCCGAGGCGGCGGCACTGCTGGACCGGGTTGGCCCCAACGCGCTGCCCGAACGGCCGCCCGTGCCCGTGTGGCGCCGCCTGCTGGCCCAGTTCTCGAGTCCCCTGATCTACATCCTGCTCTTTGCCCTGGTCTTCGACGCCGGGGTGTGGATCTACGAGGGGGCCAGGGGGTGGCCGGTCGAGGCGACGGCCATCGGCGTCATCCTGCTGCTCAATGCGGCCCTCGGTCTGTATCAGGAATACCGCTCCGAGGCGGCGCTCGCCCGACTCAAGGTGCTCGCGGGGGCGCAGGCCTGGGTCCTGCGTGACGGCCGCCTGCAGCGGGTCGCCGTGGAGGCGATCGTGCCCGGCGACCGCGTCCGCATCGAGGCGGGCGATCGCGTGCCGGCCGATGGCGTCATCGCCGAGGCCCACGGCGCCATGCTGGACGAAGCCGTCCTGACGGGGGAGTCGCTCCCGGTGGACAAGGGCCGGTCGGACGAGGCCTTCAGCGGCACGCTGCTCCTCCGCGGACATGCGCTCGTGGACGTCACCCGCACCGGGCCCTCGAGTGCGATGGGGCGCCTGGCGACGATGCTCGGCGACATCCAGGCAGCGCAGACGCCGCTCGAGAAGCGTGTCGACGCCCTCGGCGGCCAGATCGCGCGCGTGGTGCTCGGGCTCGCCCTCGTGCTCGGGGTGCTGGGTGTGGCGGCCGAAGGCCTCGGCCGGGCGTCGCACATCGTCATCTTCGCCGTCGCGCTGGCGGTGGCAGCCGTCCCCGAAGGCCTGCCCGCCGTGCTCACGGTGGCCCTCGCGCTCGGTGTCGAGCGGATGGCGCGGCAGCGCGCCGTCGTGCGACGTCTGGCGGCCGTCGAGGCGCTTGGCTCGGTGGACGTCATCGCCACCGACAAGACGGGCACGCTCACCGAGAACCGGATGGACGTCCGCAGCATCGACGTCATCGACACCCCGCGGGCGCTCGCCGCCATGGTCCTGGCCAACGATGGCGATCTCGCCACGGGCGCCGGGGATCCACTGGATCTCGGGCTCCTGCGGTATGCCGACGCCCAGGGCCTCGACATCGTCGCCCTGCGCGCCGCGCATCCGGTGCGGTCGACCCGGCCGTTCGACAGCGCGTGGAAGTACACGCGCACCACGGTCGAGGGGCCGGACGGCCTGACCAGCTACGTGAAGGGCGCTCCCGAGGTGCTCCTCGATCGGTGCGGGCTCACCGGCGAGGCGCGCGCCTCGTGGCAGACGCGCGCCGACGACCATGCGGCGACCGGGCATCGGGTGCTGGGCCTGGCCACCGGCGCCGGCGAGGACGAGACCGCCCTCACGTGGCTCGGTCTGGCGCTGTTCTGGGATCCGCCCAGGCCGGAGGTGTTCGACGCCGTCGCCCGGGCCCAGGCGGCAGGCATACGCGTGGTCATGATCACCGGCGACCATCCGGCCACCGCCCTGGCGATCGCCCAGCAGATCGGCGTGCACGATCCTCGCGTTCTGGCGGGCGACGAGCTCGGACGGCTCGAGGGCGCGGCGTTGTCGCGCGCCATTGCGGAGGTCACCGTCTTCGCACGGGTGCAGCCGGAGCAGAAGCTCCTGATCGTCGAGCACCTGCAGGCGCAGGGGCGCGTGGTGGCGATGACCGGGGACGGCGTCAACGACGCGCCGGCCCTCAAGCGGTCCGACGTCGGCGTGGCGATGGGGCAGCGCGGGTCCGACGTCAGCCGCGAGGTCGCCGATCTCGTGCTCCTCGACGACAACTTCGCCACCATCGTCGGCGCCGTCGAGGAAGGGCGGAGCATCTACGAGAACATCCAGAAGTTCCTCCGCTTCCTGTTCTCGACCAATCTCTCCGAGGTGTTGCTCATCACCTCGGGGGCCGTGCTGGCGTGGACCTGGGGCCTGCGTGATGCCACCGGGGCCCTGCTGCTGCCGCTGACGGCGGCGCAGATCCTCTGGATCAACCTGATGACCGATGGCCTTCCGGCCCTCGCCCTGGCCTTCGACCGCACGCCAGGCGTGATGCAGTTGCCGCCGCGGGCGGCGTCGGCGCCGCTGCTCGACCGGTCGTCGATGCGCTTCGTCGTCGCGGCCGGCGTGACCAAGGCCCTGCTGGCGCTGACGATGCTGTGGCTCGTCCCGTGGCTCGGCCACGACCGCGACACGGCGCGGGCGGCGGCGTTCCACTTCATGGCGATCGGTCAGCTGCTGCTCACGTATCCAGCGCGCCATACGTGGATGCGGCCGCTGCCCAATCGCTGGCTGCACCTGGCGGTCGGAGCCGGTATCGTGGTGCAGGTCGCGGCCGGGGAGATCCCGTTCATGGCCGACCTGCTCGGCAACGCGGCCGTGCCGCTGACTGTCTGGCCCATCGTGTTCGGCGGTGCCCTGCTGGCCTGGGCTCTGATCGAGGGCATCGCGCTGCTGGCCTGGCGGGGGCACGAGGTGCCGGAGGATCCGTCGTGACGACGTGGCTCGCGTTCCTCGCCGTGGCCCTCGTCATCGTCGTGGCCGGCGCGCGTCTGGCGCACGACGGCGACGTGCTCGGCGAGAAGTCCGGGATGGGGCGCAGCTGGACGGGCCTGGTGCTGCTGGCGGCGACCACGAGTCTCCCCGAGCTGTTCACCGGGCTGGGCGCCACGGTCCTGGCCGATCATCCCGACATCGCGGTCGGTGACGTGCTCGGCAGCTGCATGTTCAACCTGCTGATCCTGTCGATGCTCGACGCGCTGCAACCCGAGCCCCTGTCGGCGCGCGCGCACCAGGGGCACGTGCTGTCCATCGGCTTCGGCCTGCTGCTGCTCGGCGTCGTCGGGCTGGCCCTGCAGGCCGGGGCGCGGACGCCCGTGGTGGGCTGGGTCGGCATCGCGACACCGGTGCTGTTCGTGCTGTACCTCGTGGCGATGCGAACGACGTTTCGCTACGAGCAGCAGCGGCTGGCCAGGGAGCGGGACGCCGTGGCGGACGTACGGCAGTACGACGCCGTGCCGCTGCGGACGGCGGTCATGCGCTATGTGGTCGCGGCGTCGTTCGTGGTCGGGGCGGCGCTGCTGCTGCCCGGCCTCGGTGCCGACCTGGCGCGCCAGACCGGGCTCGGGGAAGCGTTCGTGGGCAACCTCTTCATCGCCTGCACGACGTCCTTGCCGGAAGTGGTGGTCTCGATTGCCGCCGTGCGGCTCGGCGCCGTGGACCTGGCCGTCGGCAACGTGCTCGGCAGCAATCTCTTCAACATGTTCATCCTGGCCATCGACGATGCCGCGTACGTGAGGGGCCCGCTGCTCGCGGCGGTGCAACCCGGGCACATGGTGGCGGTCGTCGCCGCCGTGACCATGCAGGCGCTGTTCCTGGTCGCCCTGACGTACCGGGTGCTGACCAAGCGATTCGTCGTGTCCTGGGACACGGCCGGCATCGCCGTCGTGTACGTGGCGGCCGTCGCGCTGATGTACGTGGTGCGGTAGCGCCAGACGCACGAGGGGCCCGCCAGGTCGTCCTGACGGGCCCTCCGTGTCCTGCGTGTCGCGTGGCGCTTCTAGAACGCGTACTTCAGCGCGAAGCGGATGATGCGCTGGTTGCTCGCGGCGGTGATGGTGCCGAACTGCGGGCTGGCCAGGTTGGTGTTGGGATTGGCCCACGCCGGCGTGTTGGTCAGGTTGAACGCGTCGGCCCGCAGCTCGAAGAAGCGGTAGGTCTGGCCGAACGTGAAGCGCTTGACCAGCGAGAAGTCGAGGGCCGTGAAGCCGGGCCCCCGCACGCCGCTGCCGTTGCGCACCGTGTTGCCGAAGGTGGCGGGCGCCGGCTGCGAGAAGACCGCCGTGTCGAAGTACTTCACGTTCGGGCCGAAGCCGCCCAAGATCTCCGGGTCGCCGTTGCGGTCGGCGTAGAGCGTGTTGCCCGGGGCGCGCAGCAGGGCGCCATCAGCCGTCACGCTGAGCGGCGTGCCGCTCATCAGCGTCAGCAGGCCCGAGGCCTGCCATCCGCCGAGCGTGTTGCGCAGGAAGGCGTTGTCGGCATCCCGGAAGAACGGCATGTCCACCACGAAGCTGGTCACCCAGGTGTGGCGACGGTCGAAGCCGGCGAGCCCGTACGAACGCTCCCGGTCGGCCGGCGTGGCGATGCCGCCGTTGTCGTCGGCGAAGTTGCGCGCGCGGCCGAACGTGTAGCTGTTGGTGACCAGGATGCCGTTCATGAAGCGGCGATCGATCTTGGCCTGCATCGAGTGGTAGTCGCTGCGGCCGGGCACGCGCGAGGGGACGCCGGCGATGCGGCCGAACGGCGCGAAGAGCGGACGGCCGGCGTTGTCGAGGCCGAGCACCGTCGCGGCGTTCAAGTCGATGGCGTAGAGCATGCCGACACCGCGGTTGCCCACGTAGGCAACCTCACCGGTGAAGCCGAGGCCGAGCTGGCGCTGGTAAGCGACGTTCCACGAGTGCAGGTAGCCCTCGTAGATGTTGTCGGGAATCGAGAACAGACCCGAATTGCGCAGGAACGGCTGGTCCACCGGCACGATGCCGTTGCTCGGGATGTCGACGCCGCCGACGGTCGGGAACCCGGCCCTCAGGCTGCCACCCTGCGTGAAGGCGTTGGTGGCCTGGAGGATCACGTTGCCCTTGGTCGGGTAGTTGAAGGCGTACGTGTTGTCCGGGTACGGGGCCGTGGCGGCGCCGTACCCGGCCCGCAGAACGTCCTTGTCGCTGATGCGCCACGAGATGCCGGTGCGCGGTGCGAAGTTGGTCTTGCGCGTCTTCGTGCCGAGGTCGGTCGGCACTTCGCCGATGCCGGCGACGCGCAGGGTGTTGTTCGACGGGTCGTAGCTCGACAGACCGCCCCGCTCCTGGATGCCGACGAACGGCGTGTAGTACTCGTAGCGCAGTCCGAGGTCGACGGTGACGTTGGGACGCACCTGCCACTTGTCGTGGACGAAGAAGAAGTACTGCTGGTGCCGGGTGCCCGGCTCGTCGACGAACGGCACGTCGCGGCGCACGTCGTTGGCATAGTCCAGGAGGAAGGAGGCCAGCGAGTTGGCGACGTTGTTGCGGATCGCCGCGGCGTCGGCCGGCGTGGAGGTCCCTGACCCGTTGTAGGAGAACGTGCCGCGCGGGCCGCCGAAGTCCTGCGTCTGCAGGAGGAAGTCGCGGTTGCGGCGCAGGTCGGCGCCGAACTTGACCTGGTGGTTGCCGGCCAGCTTGGTCAGCGTCGTCGCGAGCGTGTAGGTCGTCTCACCGCGGTCCCAGGGCATCGAGTTCGAGAACCCGACCACCGGGTTGCTGTAGTTCTGGATGTTCACCGACATGATGCCGCTGGTGTAGTCGCTGATGTTCACCCCGGGCACGCCGAGTTCCTGGGCCGTATTGAGGCCCTGGCCCGCCGAGTTGGTGACGTTGTGGTACCAGGTGAAGCCGCCCCGGACTTCCATCACGAGGCTGTTGCTCCACGTCCGCGTCCAGTTCAGGCCGCTGACGATGGTGTCGTTGGTGCCCGTGCCGGCGAAGCCGCCGTTGGCCGGACCGCCGACGTCGCCATAGGGCGACGGGTCGAACACCACCGGGCGCATGAAGCTGAACCGCGGCGAGAACTGATCGCTGCTGCTGGCCTGCCAGTTCAGCTTGATGTCGAACTGGTCGGTCCGCCGCTCACGCACCGTCGAGGCCTCGTAGTTGGGCTGGCCGATCGGCTGGTTCGCGAGGTTGGGCAGCGGCACGCGCGCCAGCACCTGGCGGGCAATCGGGCTGATGCGGGTGGCCGGAATCACGTTGTTGTCGAACGCCGTCCGGTTGTTGCCGAGCCCGTCCCCGGTCAGGGGATCGCGGATCACGGTGTTGGTGGCGCTGCTGAAGTCGCCGTTGCGCCACTCGGCCGGGGGCACGAAGAAGCGGAACACGCGACCGAGGTCGTCGTTGGTGCGCTGATAGTCGCCGAAGTAGAACAGCTTGTTCTTGCGGATCGGGCCGCCGACTGCGAAGCCGAACTGGTTGTAGCTGACGTCGGGCTTGCTGGTGGCGTAGTACGGCGTCGCGTTCAGGCTTTCGTTGCCGGTGAACCAGAAGGCGCTGCCGCGCAGGTTGTTGGTGCCCGACTTCAGCGTGACGTTGGTCACCGCGCCGCCGGCCCGGCCGAACTCGGCGTCGAAGTTGGAGGTGCTCACGGCCACCGTCTCGAGCGCTTCGGCCGACGGGATCAGCACCGTCAACAACCCCGTTCGGTGGTTGTTGTCGAGGCCTTCCATCTGCACGTTGTTGGCGAGACGGCTCTGGCCGTTGACCTTGCTCTCGAGCGAGTCCTGCGAGTTGAAGAACTCGGAGTGCGGTCGCGTCGGCCGCGTCGCGCCCGGCACCGTGGCCCACATGCCCTGGAAGTTGCGGCCAAAGCCGAGCGGCATGGCCGCGATCGCTTCGCCCTGGATGATGCGCCCCGTGTCGGCGCGGTCGGTCTGCAGCGCCGGCGCATCGGTGGTGACCGTCAGCGTTTCCGAGAGGTCGCCCACTTCGAGCCTGAAGTCGACGCGGATCGTCGTGTTGACGTCCACCTCGACCTTGTCGCGCAGCGCCTTCTTGAACCCGGCCAGTTCCGCCTCGACGCGGTACACGCCGCTGGCGACGTTGGGGAACGTGTAGTTGCCCGACTCGTTGGAGATGGAGTTCTGCGCGATGTTGGTGCGCGTTTCCGTGATGGTGATGGTGGCCCCGGGCACGGCCGCGCCCGAGGTGTCTGCGATGTTGCCGAGGATGCTGCCCCGCGCTGCCTGCGCCCGGACGGGCGTCACGCTGGCGGCCATGCCGACCAGCGCCAGAACGCCGCAGGCCAACCATTGATACCGACTCGCCGTGAACATGTGTCCCACTCCCGCGGTCCGTCGGCTGCGCCGGCGCCCGCCCTCGACCGACGTAGCACGCCCCGCAGCACGCGGCACGGCGAGCCCGTCGATGTGGTGTTACCAGTAACGATGTTTCGGTGACTGTACGGCAGGGATAGGCGACTGTCAATTCCGATCGGAGGCCCGTGACGAGGGGGCCGCTGGACTGACCACTCGCGCCGACACGTCGTCGCCATCCCCGCTGCGACGAGCCTCGGCACCGCACTTCGCGATACCATACGCGCTCGCACGACCCCGAGCCGGCCGACCCTCACGTCGCCACGGAAACGCACCATGTCTACCGCCACTTCGCCAGCCGCGCCCCTGTCGGCGTACGCCATCCAGGTCGATCCCCGCGACAACGTCGCCGTGGCCCGCGTGCCGGTGCCTCGAGGCACCCAGGTCCAGGTCGGCCCCGCGGTCGTCGAGGTCCTCGACGATGTCACGCCCGGGCACCGGTTCGCCCTCCATGCCATCCCCGAGGGCGAGTTCGTCCGACAGTACGGGCAACCCATCGGCACGTCGAAGGGCGTTGTCCCGGGCGCGCTCATCGCGCGCGCCAACATGTCCAATGAGGTGCCGGTCGTTCGCGAGCTCGATCCGCACCTCTCGAATCCGGCGCCGGACTTCGTGCCCGAGGCGCAGCGCGCCACCTTCATGGGCTACCACCGCCCGGATGGGCGGGTGGGCATCCGCAACTGGGTGCTGATCGTGCCGACGAGCATGTGTGCGGCGCACGAGGCAGTGCAGATCGCCACCGTCGCCGAGTTCACCCTGTTCGACAAGGCGAAGTACCCCAACGTCGACGGCGTGGTCGCCATCCCGCACAACAAGGGGTGCGGCTGCTCCGATGGCTCAAACATCGAGGTGATGCTGCGCACGCTGGCCGCCTACGCCGAGCATCCCAACGTCGGGGGCGTCGTCTTCATCGGGCTGGGCTGCGAGAAGACCAACCTGACCGTGATGGAGCAGTACCTCAGCGATCAGCACCGCCCGATGAACAAGCCGGTGGCGCGCATCGGCATCCAGGAGGCCGGTGGCACGCAGGGGTCGGTGAAGCGCGGGCTCGAGGCGGTCGAGGCCATGCTGCCGGTGGTCAACGCCATCACGCGTCAGCCGGCCCCCATCAGTGCGCTGTCGATGGGCGTCAAGTGCGGCGGGTCGGACGGCTTTTCCGGTCTGTCGGCCAATCCGGCGCTGGGGCGCGCCGCTGACGAGCTCATTCGTCAGGGCGGCACCGTGCTCATCACCGAGGTCCCGGAATTCTGCGGGGCCGAGCACATCCTCGCCTCACGGGCCAAGGACGCCGAGACCGGACGCGCCGTGTACGAGATGGTGGACTGGTACAAGGACTACGCCGCCAAGTTCGGCACCGTCCTGAACGAGAACCCCAGCCCCGGCAACGTCGCCGGTGGCCTGCTGAACATCACCATCAAGTCGCTCGGGGCCATCGCCAAGGCCGGCACCCTGCGCGTCGAGGGCGTCGTCGGCTACGCGGAGCAGCCGACGGGACGCGGCCTGTACCTGATGCAGGGGCCGGGCTATGACCAGGAGTCGACGCCGGGCCTCATCGCCTCCGGGGCGCAGCTCGTGGTGTTCACGACCGGCCGCGGCACGACCATCGGCAACGCCATCGCGCCGGTGCTGAAGCTGGCCTCCAACAACACGATGTACGAGCGGATGAAGTCCGACATCGACCTCTCGGCGGGCGACATCATCGATGGCACCGCGAGCATCGATCAGGTCGGCCTCGACGTGTTCGCCTACGTCTGCAAGGTCGCCAGCGGCGAGATCCTCGGCAAGTCCGAGGAGACCAAGCACCGCGAGTTCCAGGTCTGGGCCGAGCAGAGCGTGAGTCTCTAGGATTGCGGCAATTGCAGGATTTCGGAATGTCATCACCGGGATCAGTGCGTCGACCAGTGGCGGTACCTACGAAATTCTCCCATTCTGAAGTTCTGCCAAGGCGAGGCGTCTCGTGAGAGCGGCGGTGCTGTCTGCTCCCGGCGTCATGGCGATCCGTGACATCGGCGATCCCGAGGTCGGGCCGCGTGACGTCGTGGTGCGTGTCACGGGCGTCGGGCTGTGCGGCACGGACTTTCACATCTTCGAGGGGCACGCCAACTACCACACCGACCGCCTGGGGCGTCCGGTGCCGTTCGAGGTGTCCCCGCAGGTGCTCGGTCACGAGGTGGCGGGCGTCATCGAGGCCACCGGCGCCGACGTCCGCGACCTGAAGGCCGGGGATGCGGTGGTGCTGGATCAGGGCCGCAACTGTCTCAGCGCCGCCGCGCCCCATCTGTGCGAGTACTGCGCGACCGGCGACTCGCATCAGTGCGAGACCTACGGCGAGCACGGCATCACCGGGCTGCAGGGGGGGCTGGCCGAGGTCATCGTGATCCCCGCGGTGAATGCCGTCCGCCGCGGACACACGCTGCCGGCCGAACAGGCCGCGCTCACCGAGCCGCTCGCCTGCATCATCCACGCCCAGGATGCCGTCCGCCGCGCGAGTGCTTCGGCGCGCTATCGGCTGCAGGCCAGCGACGCCTCGGCGCGCGTGCGCACGGTGCTGATTGCCGGCGCCGGTCCGGCGGGGCTGCTCTTCCTGCAGCACTTGCGACAGGTGATCGGCTTCGAAGGACGCATCCTGGTGAGCGAGCCGAATGCCACCAGGCAGGGGCTGGCGCGCCACTACGGCGCCGATGCCGTCATCGACCCGGTGGCCGACGATGTGGTGGAGGCCACGCTGACGCTCACCGCAGGCCGTCGCGTGGAGTACCTGATCGACGCGTCGGGCAGTGCGCAGGTCTTCGTGCAGATGCCCGGGCTCATCCGCAAGCAGGCCACGGTGCTGCTCTACGCGCACGGGCAGTCCGGCGTCGATCTCGGCGTGCTCAACACCGTGATGTTCCGGGAGCCGCAACTCGTCTCTCCGGTCGGCGCGTCGGGCGGCTTCGACGCGGATGGTCGCCCGTCGGTGTATCGTCAGTCGCTCGAACTGCTCGAATCGGGACGGGTCGACGTCAGCCGGATCGTCACGCATCGCTATGGCGCGCTGGAGGACATCCCCCGCGCGTTCGGCAGTGAGGACCGCCGGGCCGCCGACTACGTGAAAGCGGTCTACGCGCCGGTGTAGGCGTCGGACTTGCCATCGGTGTAGGCGTCGGACTTGGCCGACGCTCAGCGATCTGGTCCGCCGGACAGCGTCCGACGGCTACACGCCGGCAGTAGCCGTCGACCTTCAGGTCGACGGTCCGAAGCATGCAGCCAGAGGAAACGAATGAATCTGCATATCCAACGTGGACTGATGGCCCTGACCCTGTCGCTCACGATGGCGGCGTGTGGTGGTGGCAACGGCGGCACGACCGCTGACGGCTCGCTGCACCTCGCAGTGATTCCGAAGGGCACGACCCACGAGTTCTGGAAGAGCATTCACGCCGGGGCCATCAAGGCACAGCGCGAGTACGAGGCCCAGGGCGTGGCGGTCCGTCTCACCTGGAAGGGCCCGATTCGCGAGGACGACCGCGAGCAGCAGATTCAGGTCGTCGAAGGCTTTCTCAGCCAGGGCGTCAACGGCATCGTCCTGGCGCCGCTCGATGCCAGCGCGCTCGTCCGGCCCGTCCAGGAAGCGAAGCGGGCCGGTATCCCGACGGTCGTCATCGATTCGGCCCTTGCCTCGGGCGACGCCGTGAGCTTCGTGGCGACCGACAACGAGAAGGGCGGGGCGCTCGCCGCCGACCGGCTCGGCCAGTTGCTGCAGGGCAAGGGGCGCGTGCTGGTGCTGCGCTATCAGGAAGGCTCGGCGAGCACCGAGGCGCGCGAGAAGGGCTTCCTCGATCGCCTCGCGTCGCAGTACCCCGACATCCAGATCGTCTCGGCGGACCAGTTCGCGGGGCCCACGCGCGATACCGCCAAGCGGGCCTCGGAGAATCTCCTCAACCGGTTCGGTGGGCAGGTCGACGGCATCTTCACGCCCAACGAGTCGTCGACGGCGGGCATGCTGCTGGCCCTGCAGGACGTCGGCAAGGCGGGACAGGTCCGGTTCGTCGGCTTCGACTCGAGCGAGGCCTTCATCACCGCCATCCGCAACAAGCAGCTCGATGGCGTGGTGCTGCAGAACCCCTTCGAGATGGGCTACCAGGGCGTCAGGACGATGGTGGCGCATCTCAAGGGCGAGGCCATCCAGCCGCGCGTCGATACCGGTGTGACGATCGTCACGCCCGACAACCTGGACACGGACGCCTCGAAGGCACTGCTGAATCCCCCGTTGAGCCAGTATCTGAAGTAGGTGGGTAGGGCCCGTTCTCCGAACGGGCCGTCACCATCACGGACGATGACGGCCGGCTCGGAGAGCCGGCCCTACCCACTGACGATGACGGCCGGCTCCGAGAGCCGGCCCTACCCACGGCCACCATGCTGACGCTGACCGACATCCGGAAGCACTTCGGCGCGACCAGGGCGCTCGACGGCGTCACGCTGGAGATCCGGCCCGGGCGGGTCCACGCCCTCGTCGGCGAGAACGGCGCGGGCAAGAGCACCCTCATGAACGTCATCGCCGGCGGCCTCCGGGCCGACGCCGGCACGATGACGATGGGCGGGGCGGCCTACCAGCCGGATGGGCCGCTCGAGGCCCGGGTGGCGGGAGTGGCGCTCATCCATCAGGAGCTCTCGCTCTGCGATCACTTGACCGTGGCGGAGAACATCCTCCTCGGCCGCGAGCCACGGCGGGCGGGTCGCTACGACCGCGTCGCCGCCAGGGCCGAAGCGGCGCGCGTGCTCGAGCCGTTCCACCACCCCGAACTGCATCCGGACCGCGGCGTGACCGGTCTGCCGATTGCGGCCAGGCAGGTGGTGGAGATCTGTCGGGCCATCTCCGCCGACGCACGCGTGGTGCTGATGGACGAGCCGACGAGCAGCCTGCCGCGCGAGGACGTCGAGCGTCTCTTCACCCTCATCGGCCGGCTTCGCAGCCAGGGCGTCGCCGTCGTCTACATCAGCCACTTCCTGGAGGAGGTCCGGGCCATCGCCGACGACCTCACCGTCCTGCGCGATGGCCGGACGGTCTGGACAGGGACTGCGGACGCCCTGACTGACCCGCAGATCATCAGTCACATGGTCGGTCGCGACGTCGCCGAGCTGTTTCCGGTGAGGCGCCAGGCCCCCGGCGATGCCGTGCGTCTGCAGGCCGATGGGGTCGAGGTCGAGGGCCGTGTCAGGGAGGCGTCGCTGCAGGTGCGGGCCGGTGAGGTCCTCGGCATCGCGGGCCTCGTGGGCGCGGG
Source organism: Luteitalea sp. (assembly GCF_022842525.1). Lineage (NCBI taxonomy): Bacteria > Pseudomonadati > Acidobacteriota > Vicinamibacteria > Vicinamibacterales > Vicinamibacteraceae > Luteitalea > Luteitalea sp. Next base: position 1,812 of record NZ_JALHPM010000037.1, on the reverse strand, counting down.
CCGCACCGAGCTGCTGCGCGGGCTGATGGGGCTCGAGGAACGGCCGGTCCGCGGCCGGCTCGCCGTCAACGGCCGCCCGGTCGCCATCGAGGCGAAGACCCCCTGGGGGCGTCTCGAGGCGGGGCTCGGGTATCTCAGCGAGGACCGCAAGGGCGAGGGCCTGACCCTGCAGATGTCGCTGGCCGACAACCTGACCTGCACGCGGTACGCCACGGTGAGCAAGCATGGCGTCATCGACGGTCGGGCGCAGCGGGCGCAAGGTCAGCGCTGGCTCGAGCGACTCAAGGTGAAGGCGCGCACGCCGGTCCAGGCCGTGCGGACGCTGTCGGGCGGCAATCAGCAGAAGATCGCGCTCGGCCGCCTGCTGCACCAGGAGGCGACCGTGTGGCTGCTCGACGAGCCGACGCGCGGCGTGGACGTCGGCAGCAAGGTGCATCTCTACGAAGCGATTGCCGAGGCCGCCGACGCCGGCTGCGCGGTGATCATCGTCAGCTCGTACCTGCCGGAGCTGTTCGGCTTGTGCACGTCGCTGGCGGTGATGAGCCGCGGGCAGCTCACGCCGTCGGCGCCACTGGCCGACTGGACGCCCGAGTCGGTGATGGCGGCGGCGATCGGGGCACCACAGTGAGAATGCCGGGAATGCCGAGAATGCCGGGAATGCCGGCATGCGGGAATGTCGAAGGCCCAAGGCCCAGTCCCCAAGGCCCAGGTCGAAGGTCGAAGGTCGAGGCGAGCTGAAAGAGTGACCGTCGAACGATGAACGCCGATATCCGTCAACGACTCTCTGCCCTTGCGCCCGTGCTGGGCCTGGTCTTCGTCATCGCCGTGTTCGCGGTGATGAGTGATGACCCGGCGCAGTACCTGTCGCCGCGCAACCTCCGCATCGTCTTCGCGCAGACGGTCATCGTGGCGCTCGGGGCCATCGGGATGACGTTCATCATCATCAGCGGTGGCATCGACCTGGCCGTGGGGTCGACGATCGCGCTGGCGGGGGTGGTCACGGCGCTCGGCCTGCGCGAGGGGTATCCCCCGGTGATGGCGATCGCCGGCGGGGTGGTCACCGGTGGCGTGGTGGGCGTGGTCAACGGCCTGGCGATCACGCGGCTCAAGGTGCTGCCGTTCATCGCCACGCTCGGCATGCTCGGCATCGCGCGCGGCGTCGCCAAGTGGCTGGCCAATCAGCAGACGGTCAACGCGCCGGAGACGTGGGTCAACGAACTGGCAGTGACCTTTCCGACACCGTCGTGGCTGCTCGTGGCCCCCGGCGTGTGGATCGCCCTCGGACTGGCGATCGCGGCGACGTTCCTGTTGCAGCAGACCGTCTTCGGCCGGCGCGTCTTCGCCATCGGCAGCAACGAGAACGCGGCACGGGCCTGCGGCGTGCAGACCGACCGCCTCAAGGTCCGGATCTACGGCCTCGCCGGGTTGTTGTTCGGGCTCTCGGGCGTGATGCAGATGTCACGCCTGCGGCAAGGTGACCCGACGGTGGCCATCGGCACCGAACTGGACGTGATTGCTGCCGTCGTCATCGGCGGCGGCAGCCTGTCGGGCGGCGAGGGCACGATCGTCGGATCGCTCATCGGCGCGCTGGTGATGGCCTTCCTGCGCAACGGATCCCAGCAGATGGGCTGGCCGAACTACGTGCAGGAGATCATCATCGGCATCATCATCGTCCTCGCCGTGGCGGCCGATCGGGCCCGGCGGGCCAAGCAGGCGTAGGGACAATTCAGAATTCAACGTTCACAATGAAGCGCGGGGCCAGCATCGCCACTCACGGGAACACCACCGTCACGGGTGCGCAAGTCGGCGTTC
>NZ_JALHPM010000036.1:0-44224 GCF_022842525.1 Luteitalea sp. | reverse complement strand
CCGGTGGCGCTGGAGAAGGGCCTGCGGTTCGCCATCCGTGAGGGTGGGCGTACGGTGGGTGCGGGCACCATCACCGAGATCCTGGCGTAATACCCCGGGTAGGGCCGGCTCTCCGAGCCGGCCGGTGACGGACGCCTCGGAGAGGCGTCCCTACCCACGAAAGAGAACAACATGTCTGGATTTGGCGAAAAGATCCGCATCCGCCTCAAGGCGTACGACGCCCGGGTGCTCGATCAGTCCACCACGGAAATCGTGGACACGGCCCGTCGCACGGGAGCCCGCCTGGCGGGTCCGGTGCCGCTGCCCACCGAGAAGAACAAGTGGACGGTGCTGCGCTCGCCGCACGTGGACAAGAAGTCGCGGGAGCAGTTCGAGATCCGGACGCACAAGCGTCTCGTGGACATCTTCGAGCCGACCCCGCAGACGGTGGACGCGCTGATGAAGCTGGATCTGCCTGCGGGCGTCGACGTCGAGATCAAGGCGTTCGGCAAGGAACACGGCAAGTAAACGATTTCGGATTGGCGATCCGCCTGCCCCCCGGCCAGTGCTGCGAGGGCGTCGGCGAGATACGGATCCAGAGGGTGGTAGACACACGATGGTGACGGGAATCATCGGCAAGAAGATCGGGATGACGCAGGTGTTCGGCGCTGACGGCGTCGTGACCCCGGTCACCGTGATCAAGGCCGGACCCTGCGTGGTGGTGCAGACCAAGACCGCGCAGAGCGACGGCTATGCGGCCGCCCAGATCGGGCTGGTCGAGGACAAGCCGGCCAAGGTGAGCCGGGGCCTGCAGGGCCATTACGCCAAGGCCAACGTGCCCCCGACGCGCGTGCGTCGCGAGGTGACCATCACGGGCGATGGCGTGACCGCCGGCAGTGAAGTGCTGGCCTCGGCGCTGTTCACGGACGGCGAAGTCGTCGACGTGATCGGCACCTCCCGCGGCATGGGCTTCCAGGGTGTGATGAAGCGCCACGGCTTCGCCGGCGGCGCCGCCTCGCACGGCTCGATGTTCCACCGGGCGCCGGGCTCGATTGGTGCGTCGTCGTACCCCTCGCGCGTCGTCAAGGGCATGCGGGCAGCGGGCCACATGGGCTACGACCGCGTGACCGTGCACAACCTGAAGATCGTGCGCGTGGATGGCGACAACCACCTGCTGCTGATCAAGGGGGCCGTGCCCGGGCCGCGCAACGGCATCGTTCTGATCCGCAAGGCGCGCAAGGCCAAGCCGGTGCGTGTGCCGCAGGTCGAGACGAAGAAGGGGAAGAAGTAAATGCATCTCGACGTCGTCAACACCAGCAACCAGAAGGTCGGCGGGCTCGACCTGCGTGACGAGGTGTTCGGCAACCGCGTGCGCACGGACCTGATCTGGGAAGCCGTGCGGCACGAGCAGGCCGAGGGCCGGCGCGGCACGCATGCGACCAAGACGCGCGGCGAAGTCGCCGGGTCGGGGCGCAAGTTGTGGAAGCAGAAGGGCACCGGTCGGGCGCGCGTCAGCGACGTGCGCAATCCGATCTGGCGCAAGGGCGGCACGACGCTCGGCCCGCAGCCCCGCGACTACGGCTACGCCTTCCCGAAGAAGATGGCCAAGGGGGCCCTTCGTGACGCGCTGGCGGCCAAGATTCGCGACGGCCAGATGGTGGTCGTGGACGCGCTGGCGGTGAGCGAGCCGAAGACGCGTGCGGCGGCCCAGTTGCTCAAGGGCCTGGGGCACGTGCGCAAGACGCTCGTCATCGACGTGGAGCCCACCGATGCGCTGGTCCTGTCGACGCGCAATCTCGCGGGTGTCCGGCTGGTGCCGGCCAACCGGGTGACGGCGCGCGACGTGATGGACTGCGCGACGGTCATTGCGAGCCAGGCGGCGCTGACGCGCCTGCAGGAGGCGCTGGCCTGAGGCGCGAGCCGCAGACCCGCGACGAGGAATCATGAAACTCACCGACGTCATCCGCCGGCCCCTTGTGACCGAGAAGAGCACCCTGCAGCGCGAGCTGGGGAACGTGCTGGCCTTCGAAGTGCACATGGACGCCACCAAGGTGGAGATCAAGCAGGCCGTCGAGCAGCTGTTCGGCGCCAAGGTGGCGGCCGTCCGCACGGCGAGCCAGCGCGGCAAGCTGAAGCGCCAGGGCCGCTTCGTGGGACGCCGCAGCGACTGGAAGAAGGCCTACGTTCGACTCCAGGCCGACCAGAAGGTCCCCGAGATCCTGGAGATCGCGTAAGCGAGGACGACCATGCCAGTTCGCACGTACAATCCGACGTCGCCCGGTCGCCGTTTCCAGACGGTCCAGACCTTCGACGAAATCACAGCCACCGAGCCCTACAAGCCGCTCACCGAGCCGCTGAAGAAGTCGGGCGGCCGCAACAACCACGGCGAGTTGACCTCGTGGTGGCGCGGCGGTGGGCACAAGCGGACCTACCGCATCATCGATTTCCGCCGGGACAAGCGTGACATCCCGGCCAAGGTGTCGACGATCGAGTACGACCCGAACCGTTCGGCGCGCATCGCGCTGATCACGTATGCCGATGGCGAGAAGCGCTACATCCTCCACCCGGTGGGGTTGAAGGTGGGCGACACGATCATCGCGGGCGTGACGGCCGACATCCTGCCGGGCAATGCGCTGCCGCTGAAGAACATCCCGCTGGGCACGGTCGTGCACAACGTGGAGTTGCGGCCGGGCAAGGGCGGGCAGATGGCGCGCAGTGCCGGCGCGGCGGTGCAGGTGGTGGCGAAGGAAGGCGAGTACGCCACGCTGCGCATGCCGTCCAGTGAAGTGCGCCTGGTGAACATGGAGTGCTACGCCACGGTGGGCCAGGTGGGCAACGTGGACCACGAGAACGTGTCGATCGGCAAGGCGGGACGCAGCCGGTGGCTGGGCAAGCGCCCTCACGTCCGCGGTGTGGCCATGAACCCGGTGGATCACCCGCTCGGCGGCGGCGAGGGCAAGACCTCGGGCGGCCGTCACCCGGTGACGCCGTGGGGCGTGCCGACCAAGGGCTACAAGACGCGCAACCGCAAGGCGACCGACGCGTTCATCGTCACGCGCAGGCAGAAGTAGGCCGGAATCATGAGCAGATCGCTGAAGAAGGGCCCGTTCATCGACACGCCGCTCCTCGAGAAGATCGAGGCGATGAATGCTGCCAACGAGAAGAAGGTCGTCAAGACCTGGTCGCGGCGCTCGACGGTGATTCCCGAGATGATCGGGCACACGCTGGCGGTGCACAACGGCAAGAAGTTCGTGCCGGTGTACGTGACCGAGAACATGGTCGGCCACAAGCTGGGCGAGTTCGCGGCCACGCGTTCCTTCAAGGGGCACCCCCTGAAGGCCGAGAAGGCCTCGAGGTAGGGAGACGACGATGGTGCAAGCGACAGCGACCTCCCGCAGCGTCCGCACCTCGGCCCAGAAGGCCGGGCTGGTGCTGGAGCTGATCCGCAACAAGGACGTGACCAGCGCGCTGGCGACGCTCAAGTTCTCCACCAAGGGTGTGGCGAAGAGCATCCACACGCTGCTCAAGTCGGCGATTGCCAATGCCCAGCAGGCCGAGGGTTTTGGCGGCGACGTCGAGCGTCTCTACGTGTCGGCCGCGTATGCCGACCAGGGCACGTCGTTCAAGCGCGTCCGCCCGGCCCCGATGGGTCGTGCGTTCCGCGTCGTGAAGCGGACGGCGCACCTGACGGTGCAGGTGGCCGAGCGACCTGTGCGTCGCCGGGCCCCTCAGGCCCCCACCAAGCCGCGGGCGCGCAAGGCCGCTGGCTCCGACAGCAACTAGGAACGAGGACGAAGTTTCATGGGCCAGAAGGTTCATCCCTACGGGTTCCGGCTCGGGTTCAACAAGACCTGGCGCTCGCGGTGGTTCGCGGACAAGGACTACGCGAAGCTGCTCCACGAGGACCTCAAGCTGCGCGACGACCTGAAGAAGCGGTTCGCGCATGCGGGTGTGTCGAAGGTGGAGATCGAGCGGGCCGCCAACAAGTTGAAGATCGACATCCACACCAGTCGGCCGGGCATCATCATCGGCCGCAAGGGTGCGGAGGTGGACAAGCTCAAGGCGCAGGTGCAGAAGCGCACCAACCGCGAGGTGTTCATCAACATCCAGGAGATCCAGAAGCCGGAACTGGATGCGCAGCTCATCGCGGAGTCGGTGGCCATGCAGCTCGAGAAGCGCATTGCCTTCCGCCGGGCGATGCGCAAGGCGGTGGAGTCGGCCCTGCGGTTCGGCGCGCGCGGCATCAAGGTGCGCGTGTCGGGTCGCCTGAACGGCGCCGAGATCGCACGGTCGGAGTGGTATCTGCACGGCCAGTTGCCGCTGCAGACGCTGCGTGCCGACATCGACTACGGCTTCTCCGAGGCGCGCACCACCTATGGCGCCATCGGTGTGAAGGTGTGGCTCTTCCAGGGAGAGCGCCTCGTGCCCAAGTTCGGTCGCGAGGAGGAGCAGTACCGGTCGCCGCGGCGTGCCGCGGGTGGTCGGGGATAGGAACGATTCGCCATGTTGATGCCCAAGAAGGTCAAGTACCGCAAGCAGCAGCGGGGACGCATGACAGGCAAGGCCTGGCGCGGGTCCGATGTCTCCTTCGGTGACTACGGGCTGAAGGCGCTCGAGCCCTGCTGGCTGACGGCGCGCCAGATCGAAGCGGCACGTATCGCGATGACCCGCTTCATCAAGCGCGGCGGCAAGATCTGGATCCGGGTGTTCCCGGACAAGCCGATCACGAAGAAGCCGCAGGAAACCCGTATGGGTAAGGGCAAGGGCGCCCCGGAAGCCTGGGTGTGCGTGATCAAGCCGGGTCGCATCCTCTTCGAGATGGAGGGGGTGGACGAGGTGACGGCACGCCGTGCGATGGAGCTGGCGGCGGCCAAGCTGCCCATCCTCACCAAGTTTGCGACGCGGTTCGCAGCACAGCAGGAGCAGGCGTGATGGCCAAGGTAGCGGAGTTCAAGGACCTCGGCGTCGAGCAGCTTGAGCAGCGCGCGGCGGAGATCGACAAGGAACTGTTCACGCTGCGGATTCGCAAGGCGATGGGACAGCTGGACAGGCCGCTGCAGATCCGGGACCTGCGTCGGGATCTGGCGCGGCTCAAGACCGTGCTGCGGCAGAAGGCCGACGCCCGCTAGGGCGCGCCGCGGAGAGAGCAGGAAGCGAGCTATGGCAGCCAAGGCAGAAATCGTCGGTCGCGTCGTCAGCGACAAGATGGACAAGGGAGTCGTCGTCGCCGTGACGCGTCAGGTGCGTCACGAGGTGTACGGCAAGGGCCAGCGCAAGACGTCACGGTTCATGGCGCACGATGAGGCCAATACCGCGAAGGTCGGCGACACGGTCGCGATCGTCGAGAGCCGCCCGCTCAGCCGCCGCAAGCGGTTCGTGGTGACGCGCATCGTCGAGCAGGCGAAGGTCATCTAGGAGGAACGCGATGATTCAGATGCGATCGATCCTGGACGTGGCCGACAACTCCGGCGCGCGCAAGATCTCGGTGATCAACCCGGTGGGTGGGTCGACGGGACGGTATGCGCGGCTCGGTGACATCGTCACCGCGTCGGTGAAGGAAGCGGCGCCGGACGGCAACGTGAAGAAGGGGCAGGTGGTCAAGGCGGTCATCGTGCGGACGCGCAAGGAACAGCGCCGCAAGGATGGCAGCTACATCCGCTTCGACCGCAACGCCGCGGTGCTGGTGAAGGACGATGGCGAGCCGATCGGCACCCGTGTGTTCGGGCCGGTGGCGCGCGAACTGCGCGAGCGGAAGTTCATGAAGATCATCTCGCTCGCCCCAGAGGTGCTGTAGGCGATGGCTGGCTTGAAGCGGATTCGCAAGAACGACGAGGTCATCGTCATCGCCGGCAAGGATCGCGGCAAGCGTGGACGTGTGACCCTGGTGGATGCCGATCGCAACCGGGTGGTGGTCGAGGGCTTGAACCTCGCCAAGCGGCACACGAAGCCGAACCCCCAGAAGCAGGTGCAGGGCGGCATCGTGGAACAGGAGGCGTCCATTCACGCCTCCAACGTGATGCTGGTGGACCCGGCCTCGGGCAAGCGCACCCGCGTGGGGATGCGCATCGAGAGCGACGGTCGCAAGGTCCGTGTCAGCCGACGCAAGGACGGCGGAGTGATCGACAAATGAGCCGGCTGAAGGAGCGCTACACCGGTGAGGTGGCGCCCGCCCTGCAGAAGGAATTCGGGTACGCCAACGTGATGGCGATCCCGAAGATCACGAAGGTCGTGATCAACCTCGGGCTCGGCGAGGCCACCCAGAACGCGAAGATCGTGGACGTCGCGGCCGACGAACTCATGCGCATCGCGGGCCAGAAGCCCGTCGTGACGCGCGCGAAGAAGTCGATTGCCCAGTTCCGCGTCCGCCAGGGCATGCCCATCGGGACGATGGTCACGCTGCGTGGCGAGCGGATGTTCGACTTCCTCGATCGCCTGATCTCGATGTCGCTGCCGCGGGTGCGCGACTTCCGGGGTATCCCGACGAAGGGCTTCGACGGGCGTGGCAACTACACGCTCGGGCTGAAGGACCAGCTGCTCTTCCCGGAAATCGACTACATGCGCGTGGACAAGCCGCGCGGCATGAACATCACCGTGGTCACCACGGCGAAGACCGACGAGGAATCGCGGCGCCTGCTGCAGCTCCTCGGATTCCCGTTCAGGCAGAGCTGACATGGCGACAACCGCAAAGATTGCCAAGGAACACAAGGTCCAGAAGTTTCAGGTCCGCGCCCGCAACCGGTGCGGCCGCTGCGGCCGACCGCGGGCGTACATGCGCAAGTTCGCCCTGTGCCGTCTGTGTTTCCGTGAGCTCGCCCTGCGTGGCGAGGTCGCGGGTGTGACCAAGAGCAGCTGGTAAGCCACAGCAGGGCCGGGAGTGCAGGCCCGCGACGGTCGCATGACCGCCGGGAACCGCGCTGCCGTGGTGCGCAGGCCGAGGACCAGGGAGTCCCGTGCCGCGCCCGGCCCACCGAGGACAAGGTATGACTGACCCGATTGCCGACATGCTGACGCGGATTCGCAATGCCGTCCAGTCGCGCCACACGCGCGTGGACGTGCCCGTGTCGAAGCTGAAGCTCGAGATCGCCCGCATCCTGGAGGCCGAAGGCTACATCGGCGGCTTCAAGGTGATCGACCACCCGACCACCCCGGACTCGCCGCAGAAGGTGGTGCGGATCGCCCTCAAGTACGGACCGCGCGGTGAACGCGTCATCTCCGGGCTCGAGCGCGTCAGCCGCCCCGGCCGCCGCGTCTACTTCGGCCGCGAGGCCGTCCCCACGGTGCTCGGCGGGCTCGGCACCGCGATCCTGACCACGTCGCAGGGCGTGATGACGGGACGCGAGGCGACCAAGGCCGGCGTCGGCGGCGAAGTGCTCTGCAACGTCTGGTAAGGACTGAGGAACATGTCTCGAATTGGCAAGAAGCCGATCCCCGTCCCCAAGGGTGTGCAGGTCACGCTGAAGGACGGCCTGGTCGAGGTGAAGGGGCCCAAGGGCCAGTTGTCGCAGGTGCTGCCTCCGGGCGTCACGATGGTGCTCGAGGACGGCCAGATCGTCACGAGCATCAGCGAGGCGCGCGAGATGCGGAAGTTCCACGGCCTCGGCCGCACCCTGGTGGCCAATGCGGTCCAGGGCGTGTCGGAGGGGTTCAAGCGGGAACTCGACATCGTCGGCGTGGGCTACCGTGCCGAGGTGAAGGGCCGCGACGTGCACTTCGCGCTCGGGTATTCGCACCCGGTGGTCTTCCCGTTGCCGCAGGGCATCGACGTGGCCATCGAGAAGCTGACGCATCTCACGGTGACGGGCATCGACAAGCAGATGGTCGGCCAGGTGGCCGCCAACATGCGGTCGCTGCGCAAGCCGGACCCCTACAAGCAGAAGGGTGTCCGGTACACCGGCGAAGTGCTCAAGAAGAAGGCCGGCAAGGCCGGCGCGAAGTAACGCGCGCTGAAGCGGAGAAGCTGCCGTGAAGATCGAAACCAAGAAGGACCGACGCGAGCGCATCCGCCTGCGCCTGCGCAAGAAGCTGAGCGGTGAAGCGGTACGGCCGCGGGTCGCCGTGTTCCGCAGCGTGGCGCACATCTACGTCCAGGCCATCGACGATGCCAGCGGTACGACCGTGGCGTCGGCGAGCACGACCGAGGCGGCCGTGAAGGGCCAGCTCGCCGAGGGCGAGCGGGGCGGCAACGTCAAGGGGGCGGCCGCCATCGGCCGCATCCTGGCCGAGCGGCTCAAGGAGAAGGGCATCACCCGTGTCGTGTTCGACCGCGGCGGGTTCCTGTACCACGGGCGCGTGCGCGCCGTCGCCGAAGCCGCGCGCGAAGCCGGCCTCGAGTTCTGAGGACTGACATGTACGAATTCCGCGATCGCATCGACGCGAGCCAGCTCGAGCTGAAGGACACCGTCGTGTCCATCAACCGCGTCACCAAGGTGGTCAAGGGCGGCAAGAACCTGTCCTTCAGCGCCCTGGTCATCGTCGGCGACAATGCCGGCCACGTCGGCTTCGGCGTCGGCAAGGCCAAGGAAGTGCCCTCGGCCATCAAGAAGGGGATCGAGGCTGCCAAGAAGTCGCTGGTCCGGGTGCCGCTCAAGGGCACGTCGGTGCCGCACGAGATCACCGGCCGCTTCGGCGCCGGGCGCGTGCTGCTGAAGCCGGCGCCGGACGGCACGGGCATCATCGCCGGTGGCGCCGTGCGCGCCGTGGTCGAGGCAGCCGGGATCCAGAACATCCTGACCAAGTCGCTCGGCTCGGCCAACCCGCACAACGTGGTGCGGGCGACGATCGCGGGGCTCAAGGGCCTCAAGGACCCGTCGGCCATTGCCCGCCTCCGCGGCAAGTCGGTCGAAGAACTGCTGAACGCCTGAGGACGTGATGTCGGAAACCACTCCCCGTCGACAGAAGCCGGCCACGCTCGCCGCCCCCAAGGGCAAGACCCTCAAGGTCACCCTGGTGCGCAGTGTGATCGGGTACGACAAGAAGCAGGGCGAGATCGTCAAGGGTCTCGGCCTGCGCAAGATTGGGCACACCGTGGAGGTCCTCGATCATCCCGCCATGCGCGGCATGATCCAGAAGGTCCGCCACATGGTCACCGTCGAGTAGCCGGAATCAGATGGCCTTCGGCCTTCGGCCCTGGGCCTTGGGACATGCGAAGGCCGACGGCCGCGTGACGACGGTCGACAGGAAAGAGTCATCATGGATTTGAGCGATCTCAAGCCAGCCAAGGGTGCGACCCACGCCAGCAAGCGCGTGGGCCGTGGCCAGGGGTCGGGCAATGGCAAGACGGCCGGGCGAGGCCACAAGGGCGCCAAGTCGCGCTCGGGCTTCAAGCGCAAGCGCGGGTTCGAGGGCGGCCAGATGCCGCTGCACCGACGCCTGCCCAAGCGCGGCTTCACGAACATCTTCCGCAGCGAGTACGCGGTGATCAACCTCGACCAGCTCGAAGCGCTGTTCGAGGCCAACACCGACGTGACGCCGGAGGTCCTGCATGGTCAGGGGCTGGCGCAGGGCACCCAGAAGATCAAGGTGCTCGGCCGCGGCGAACTGACCAAGACGCTCAACGTCAAGGCCCACAAGTTCAGCGGGGCGGCCGCGCAGAAGATTCAGGCGGCCGGCGGCACCGTCGAGAGCCTGTAGGGCTCGCCGACGCCGCACGTCGCACGTCGAAGGTAGCGGGCGCCCCGCCGGGGCGCCCACGTCGGCCGGCTCGCAAGGCCGGCCCTACCCTCCGAAACATCGAGACCACGACCGATGGATAGCTTGAGGAACATCTTCGCCGTCCCGGAGCTTCGTACCCGGGTGCTGTTCACGCTGGCAGTGCTCGGCGTGTTCCGCATTGGCCACCACATCCCGACGCCCGGTGTGAACACCGAGGCGCTGGCGTTGCTGGCCGAGCAGGCGCGCAATACGATGTTCGGCCTGTACGACCTGTTCTCGGGCGGGAACCTGTCGCGCGTGACGATCTTCGCGCTCGGCGTCATGCCGTACATCAGTGCGTCGATCATCCTGCAGCTGCTGACCGTGGTGTGGCCGACCCTCGAGCGGATCTCGAAGGAAGGCGAACTCGGTCGCCGCAAGATCACGCAGTACACCCGCTACGGGACCATCCTGCTGTCGGTGGTGCAGGCGCTGAGCATCGCCATCTTCCTGGAGCGCCAGACCAACATCGCCGGTGGCCTGCCGCTGGTGTACGACCCGGGCTGGGGCTTCCGCCTGCTGACGGTGCTGACGCTGACGACCGGGTCGATCTTCGTGATGTGGCTGGGTGAGCAGATCACGGAGCGCGGGGTCGGCAACGGCATGTCGCTGATCATCTACTCGGGCATCGTCGTCGGCCTGCCGCGGGCCGTCATGACGACCCTCGATCAGCTGAAGACCGGCGAGATCGGCCTGCTGCGGCTGGCGCTGCTGGTCCTGGTGATGGTGGTGGTGGTGGCGGCGATCGTGTACGTCGAGCGCGCCCATCGGCGTGTCACCGTGCACTACGCCAAGCGCGTCGTCGGTCGCCGGATGTACGGCGGATCGAGCACGCACATCCCGCTCAAGGTCAACACGGGCGGCGTGATGCCGGTCATCTTCGCCTCGTCGCTGCTGGCGTTCCCGGCGACCATCGCCGGGATGTTCCCGCCGGAGAGCTGGGTGCAGCGCGCGGCGCAGCAGTTGATGTGGGGCATGCCGCTCTACAACCTGCTGACGGTCGCCCTGATCATCTTCTTTGCGTACTTCTACACCGCCATCGTCTTCAACCCGGACGATGTGGCGGAGAACATGCGCAAGTACGGCGGGTTCGTGCCGGGCATCCGCCCGGGCAAGCGGACGGCCGAGTACATCGACCTGATCCTGACGCGGATCACGCTGGTGGGGGCGCTGTACCTCGCCGCCGTGGCGCTGCTGCCGGAATTCCTGATCAGCGGCTTCAAGGTGGCGCCGATTCCCTTCATCGGGGAGTCGCTGGACGCCGCGCTGCCTGGCTGGTTCACCAACGGTCTCGGCGTGACGTTCTTCTTCGGGGGCACGTCGCTCCTGATCGTCGTCGGCGTGGCCATGGACACCGTGCAGCAGCTGGAGTCGCAGCTCATCATGCGGCACTACGACGGGTTCATGAAGAAGACCCGCATCCGCGGACGGAGAGGGTAGGCCGCCCGTTGGCTCGTCCAGGCCTCAATGTGGTGATGCTCGGTCCGCCGGGCGCGGGGAAGGGCACGCACGCCAGCCGGCTGGCGCGCCACTACCACGTGCCCAAGATTTCGACCGGCGACATTCTCCGGGAGTCGGCCGCGGCTGGCACCCAGCTCGGGCTCGAGGCCCGGGCGCGCATCGATCAGGGCCATCTCGTCAGCGACGAGGTCGCCATCGCCATCGTCCGGGAACGACTCTCTCGACAGGACGTCGCTTTAGGGTTTATCCTTGATGGTTTCCCGCGGACGGTCGGACAGGCCGCGGCGCTGGATGAGATGATGGAGGGACGGTCGCCGTTGACCGTCCTGCACATCGTGGTTCCGGTCGAGGTGCTGGTGGGCCGACTGCACGCCCGGCGCGTGTGCGGGGTTTGCGGCACCAACGCCGATCCGACCAAGCCGGATGTCGGGGTGTGCGCCAGTTGCGGCGGCGCGCTCGTCACCCGGGCAGACGATGACGAGCAGGTGGTGCGCAACCGCCTGCAGATTTACGAGGATCGGACGGCGCCGCTGGTGAACTACTACCAGGACCGCCCGACGTTCTTCACGATTGACGGCAACGTCTCGCCGGACACCGTGGCGGGCGCCATGAAGGACGCCCTGGCGTCGGCGATGGCGGTGGCTGAGGGGGGCACGCGGTGATCACCTGCCGGTCGGCGGAAGAGCTCGTGAAGCTGCGGGCCGCCAACCAGTTGGTGGCGCGGATCCTCGAGGACCTGCGGCGGCTGGTGGTGCCGGGGGCGACCACGGCGGGCATCGACGCCGAGGCCGAGCGCCTGGTGGGCGTGGCCGGGGCGCAGCCGGCGTTCAAGGGGTATCGCGGGTTTCCCGCGACCATCTGCGCGTCGCGCAATCACGAGGTGGTGCATGGCATCCCCTCGTCACAGGCGCTGGTGGAGGGCGACATCCTCTCGATCGACATGGGGGTGAAGCTCGACGGGTGGTATGGCGACTCGGCGGTGACGGTGGGTGTTGGGGCGATTGCCCCCGAGGCCCAGCGCTTGCTGGATGTGACCGAGGCGTCGCTGTACAAGGGCATCGACGCAGTGCGGCCGGGGGCGCGGGTGTCCGACATCGGCCAGGCCGTCCAGGCGTACGTGGAGGCCCAGGGGTTCACGGTGGTGCGGGAGTTCGTGGGGCACGGCATCGGCACGAAGTTGCACGAAGAGCCGCAGATCCCGAACTACGGCCCCGGGGGACGCGGGCCGCGTCTGGCGGAGGGCATGGTCCTGGCGATCGAGCCCATGGTGAACGCGGGACGCGCGGCGGTGCGGGTGTTGTCGGACGGCTGGACGGCCATCACGGTGGACGGGACGCTGTCGGCGCACTTCGAGCACACGGTGGCGGTGACCGCGGACGGCGTCGAGATTCTGACGCTGCGGCCGGCGGCGATGGCCAGCGGCCGCTGAGGCGGCATGAGTGAGGGACTGCGCGGCACGGTCATCGAGCAGTTGCCGCAAGCCCTGTATCGGGTGCGCCTGGAATCAGGGCACGTGATCATGGCGCACGGCACCGGGGACATCCGTCGCAACTTCGTGCGGATCCTGGTGGGAGATCGGGTGGTTGTGCGGGTGTCGCCGTTCGACGTCACGCGCGGCCGGATTATCGGGCGGCTCGCACCGGGTGGCCGCCGTCAGAACGGAAGCGACGGTAGCGAGACATGAAGGTCAGAGCATCGGTCAAGCGCATTTGCGTGAAGTGCAAGATCGTCCGGCGACGCGGTGTCGTGCGGGTGATTTGCGACAACCAGAAGCACAAGCAGCGGCAGGGATAGGGCATGGCACGTATCGCAGGCGTGGATCTTCCGCGGACCAAGCGCGTCGAGATCGGACTCACCTACATCTACGGCATCGGACGCAAGCGTTCCGGTGACATTCTCAAGGCCTCGGGCGTCAGCCCGGACATCCGGATCAAGGACCTCACCGAAGAGGACGTCCGGGCCATCTCGAAGGTCATCGAGGACGTGGGTGGCGTCGAGGGCGATCTCCGCAAGGAGATCTCGCTCAACATCAAGCGCTTGATGGAAATCGGCTGCTACCGCGGCCTGCGGCATCGCCGCAGCCTCCCGGTCCGCGGTCAGCGCACGAAGACGAACGCGCGCACGCGGAAGGGCCCGCGCAAGGGCGCCATCGCCAAGAAGAAGACGGTGTAGGACATGGCAGACGAGAAGAAGGGCGCGGCAGGCCGGAAGAAGGTCTTCAAGAAGCGCGGCGAGAAGAAGGTGGTCCACAGCGGTGTGGCCCACATTCAGGCGTCGTTCAACAACACGCTGGTCACGATCACGGATGTCGACGGCAACGTCGTGTCCTGGTCGAGTGCCGGGGCGATTGGCTTCAAGGGGTCCCGCAAGGGCACGCCGTTTGCCGCCACTCAGGCGGCCATGAATGCCGGCACGGCTGCGAAGGGCGTCGGGATGCGCTCGATCGAGGTTCGTGTGAAGGGACCGGGTGCGGGTCGCGAATCGGCCGTCCGCGCTCTTTCCAACGTCGGGTTGGATGTCAAGACCATCCGCGACGTCACGCCGATTCCGCACAACGGCTGCCGGCCGCCCAAGAAGCGTCGCGTCTAGCGCGCCGGGCGTCCACGGTCGTCAAGAGGGAGGGCACGCCCATTTTGCGTGCCGATCCGCGCGCTCCGGCGCGCGTCGTGAGAAGGACACGAAGGCTACATGGCTCGATACATCGGACCCGTCTGCCGTCTCTGCCGGCGAGAGGGCATGAAGCTCTTCCTCAAGGGAGAGCGCTGCTACACGTCGAAGTGCGCCATCGAGAAGCGCAACCTGCCCCCGGGCCAGCACGGCAAGGCGCGCAAGGCGAAGATGCTCGGCTACGGCCTGCAACTGCGCGAGAAGCAGAAGGTCAAGCGCACCTACGGCGTGCTCGAGAACCAGTTCCGCCGCTACTTCGAGGCGGCCGACCGCCAGCGCGGGATCACGGGCGAGACGCTGCTGCAGTTGCTGGAGCGCCGCCTCGACAACGCCGTCTACCGGCTCGGGTTCGCCTCGTCGCGTCCCCAGGCCCGGCAGCTCGTCAAGCACGGCCACTTCCTCGTCAACGGCAAGAAGGTGGACATCCCGTCCTACCAGCTGCGCCAGGGCGACGTCGTGAGCATCCGCGCCTCGAGCGAGAAGAATCCGGCGATTCTGCATGCGTTCGAAGAAGTGAAGGGCCGCGGCGTTCCCGAATGGCTGTCCGTCGACACGGCGGCCGGGACCGGGCGCGTGGTGTCGCTGCCGACGCGTGAGCAGATCAACCTGCCCGTGCAGGAGCAGCTGATCGTCGAGCTCTATTCGAAGTAGCTGCCGGACGCGTTCGGCACTCTGCCGAACGGTTCGTCAGCCTGCCGGGGCGACCGGCGGCGGCCAGGAGGGGCTCAGGCGCGCAGGCGCGGGGTCCCCGGCCCATTTTTGACTGGAAAGGACTACATCGATGCTGTGGAAGGGGTTCCAGCGCCCGAAGCGACTCAACGTTGAACGCGAGAGCCAGACCGGCCGGTTCGGGCGGTTCACCGCGCAGCCGTTCGAGCGCGGGTGGGGTACCACCATCGGCAACGCGATGCGCCGGGTGCTGCTGTCGTCCATCGAGGGCGCGGCGATCACTGCGGTGAAGATCGAGGGTGTCCAGCACGAGTTCTCGCCCGTCGAGGGCGTCGTGGAAGATGCCACCGACATCATCCTCAACCTCAAGCAGGTCCCGTTCAAGCTGCATGGGGACGAGACCAAGATGCTGTACCTGCGCATCGACAAGCCGGGGCCGGTGCACGCCCGCGACATCGAGGTCGACCACACGGTCGAGGTTCTCGATCCGGATGCGCACATCGCCACCGTCTCCGAGGGCGGCAAGCTGTACATGGAGATGCGCCTCAAGAACGGGCGCGGCTACGTGTCGGCCGACCGCAACTTCGACGAGGATCTCGGCATCGGCTGGATCCCCGTGGACTCGGTCCACTCGCCGGTCCGCAAGGTGAACTACCTGGTCGAATCGGCGCGCGTGGGCCAGAACACGGACTACGACAAGCTGACCCTCGAGGTGAACACCAGCGGGGCGCTGTCGCCGACCGAGGCCATCGAGCTCGCGGCCCAGTTGCTGCGCGATCACCTCTTCATCTTCGGCGGCGACGATGACGACGATGTCGTGGTCGGCGAGGGTGGCGACGCCACGCCTGCGACGCTCACCGAGGAGAGCAACGAGCACCTCGACAAGAGCATCGAAGAGCTCGAGCTGTCGGTTCGTTCCTACAACTGTCTGAAGAACGCCAACATCCGGACCATCCGGGAACTGGTGGCCAAGACGGAGAACGACCTGCTCAAGACCAAGAACTTTGGCCGCAAGTCGCTCAACGAGATCAAGGAGATCCTCCAGACGATGGGTCTCAGCCTCGGCATGAGCGTGGAGCAGCCAGCACAGTAGGGAACAGGCTCCAGCTCACGGCTCTCACGGCTCACGGCACGCTGCCGCAGCCTCTGGTGAGCCCTGAGCCATGAGCCGAGAGCCTGCAGAGAACGGACCATGAGACACGGTGTTGCCCATCGCAAGCTCGGACGCGTAACCGAGCACCGCATCGCCCTCCTGCGCAATCAGGCCCAGGCGCTGCTCCGCCACGAGCGGATCCAGACCACGCTGCCCAAGGCCAAGGAACTGCGCCCGTACGTCGAGCGCATCATCTCCATCGCCAAGCGCAGCCTCGTGACCGATGGCACCGACGAAGAGCGTCGGATCCGTCGCATGAACGCCGAGCGTCTCGTCGCCCGCGACGTGGCCGACAAGAAGGTCGTCACGAAGCTGTTCGACACGCTGGCACCGCGCTTCGTCGAGCGTCCGGGTGGCTACACCCGCGTCCTCAAGCTCGGGCACCGTCGCGGCGACGCGGCGGAGGTGGCGCAGATCGAACTCGTCGGCAGTGAGTTCGATCCCAACGCCGGCACGGTCGAGGCCGGCGAGACCGCCGAGCAGCCGACGGGCCTTCGCGGCCGCGCCCGCGCGGCGGTGAAGAAGCTGCAGGACGAAGGCGCCACGACGGGCGAAGACAAGCCCAAGCGCGCCCGGAAGTCGGCCAAGAAGGCCGAGTAACCGGCACGGTCGACGGGACCCCGTCCCGGCCGCCGTCTCGTTCGCTGGAAGACACGAAAGGGAGCCCCGCCGTCAGGCGAGGGCTCCCTTTTCGTTTGCTGGACGCCTCGGCGGGCCCTCCGCGGGCTCGGTCGAGCCCCGCCCCTCCCCCAGAGACTCCGATCCAGCCGGACGGCTCAGCCGTTCGACGCGCGCGCGGCCGTCGTTGATGAGGGCATGCCCCGACACCTCCGTGACAACGCCTGGCCGCAGCGGGTCCAGCGCGCGGAGCGGCTGACCTGATGGCCGGGGCCCTGGTGTCGTTGCTGGGCCGCGTGGGCGCTGGGCGTGGGGCCTGGGCGGTCGTCTCGTTCCTGTTTCCGGCGTTCGCCATCGTCGAGGACGGGCGCGTCGCCGTCGCGATGCTGCTCTTCGTGATGGAGACGCTGCTGGCCTCGACCCTGCTCGGCGTCCGGCTGGGGGTCGCGACCCGGCACGCCCAGGACGAGCCCGACGTGCAGACGCGCCTCCGTGAGGTCCGCAGGCTGCTGCTGATCCTGGTCGTGCCCTTCAGTCTCGTCTGTGGCGTGATGCTCGGCGTCGTGACGCTGATCGAACACGCCAACACCGGCCGCTTCGAGGGCGCGCTGGAGATCTTCACGTCGCGTGCGACGTGGATGGCGGGGGCGTTGCTGGCATCGGCGGTGCTGGACGCCGTGGTCGCACCGGTGCGGACCGTGCACTGGCTGGAGACGACCGCCGCCTGGCAGTGGAGCCGGACGGCCGTCCTCTTCCTGACGATGCTGATTGGATGGCCGGTGATGCTCTTCACCGGCACCTCGCAGGCCTTTGCGTGGATCTTCTTCGCGTTCCGGCTGCTCACGGACATCGGGTCGATGAGGCCCGGGGAACGCGAGCGCATCCGCGGGGTCGTGTTCGACGGGCCGACCACCCCCGACGGAGCCGTCAGAGACACGGCCAAGGCACCGCCACGCCACTCGGCGGCGCACGCACGCCATCGGCGTGGCCACGACGACCCGCGGCGCCTTCCCGACTGAAGCGCCCTGAGCCGTGAGCCCTGAGCCATCGGTGCCGAGCCGAGAGCCCTGAGCCCAGAGCCCTGGCTAGCGCCCGAGCATCACCGGCTGCGTCCAGGCGGCCTTGCCGTCCGACTGGGTGATCTTCGCGCGCACGTAGCCTTCGCTGCCCTTGACCGTGTACGTGGCGTCGGTCCCCTCGACGTCCTGCAACACGGCGCCACCCGTGCCGATGAACTGGATGCGGTAGCCCGCCTTCATGCTGTCCTCGGTGCCGTTGCCCCAGAACTTCTGCTTCACCTTCACGGTGATCGCCGCCGGCGACGCCTGGTAGTCCGCGAGTTCCACACCCGTCGACGCGTAGAAGTCCCCGCGGTCGAGCGCCTCGACGATGGCCTTCGCGTCGAGCGTCTCGGCGCGCACCATCACCCACCCCATCCCGGGGCGCGACGACGACAGGTCGTCGAGCTTCTTGAACTCGTGCGCGTCGTCGGTGGCCAGGCCGAAGAGGAGGATGCCGCGCGAGAGCAGCGCGTCCCAGGTCTGCTCGAGGCTCGGGTGCCCGGAGCCGCCGACGTTGTTGACCATCGGGTGCGCGTTGTAGATCTCGAACAGCTTGTTGTTGCGGACCTGTGCGAGGTCGTCCGCGGTGATCGCCCAGCCGAAGTTCGGATGGTTGATGTGCGGCACGCCGTTGGCCATGCGGATGGCATCGACGTTCTTCTGCACCACCTCGGCGACGCTTGCGCCCTCGCGGATCGGCACCACGAGCCGGTCCGGATTGAGGCCGTTGATGTGGAGCGGCTTCGCCTGGAAACCCGAGGACACCTCCTCGCCCTTGACGACGAGGAACTTGTCGTCGGCGCCATGCAGCGCGTTGAGTCCGTCGACCGAGGTCAGGTAGTTGTGGTCCGTCAGGACGACGAAGTGGTACCGGTGGTCGCGATACCAGCGCACGACCTCGTCTGGCGTGCTGTCCCCGTCGCTGTTCAGGGTGTGGGTGTGTGTGTTGCCCTTGAACCAGCGCAGGGTGGACGACTGGGTTGGCGCCGGCGCCTGCGCGCCGGTGGCGACAGCGAAGGCGGCGGCGCCCAGAAGGATCGACGAGAGCAGGAGGCGGCGAGTCATCGGCACCGGCTATGCGTCCGAGTGCTCGACGCCGTGGTCGGTCTTGTGGGCGGCCACGATCTTGGCTTGCTGATGCGCCGGCACTTCCTCGTAGTGGGAGTGGGTCATGCGGTATGAGCCGCGTCCGCCGGTCGCCGAGGTCAGGTGTTGTTCGTAGGTGAGCATCTCGGACATCGGCACCTGCGCCTTGATCGTCGTCGCGTGGCCGCGGGCTTCCATGCCGCTGATGCGTCCGCGTCGGCCGTTGAGATCGCCCATGAGGTCGCCGGCACACTCGTTCGGCGCGTAGACCTCGACCTGCATGATGGGCTCGAGCAGCACCGGCCTGGCCCTGGTCATCGCGTCACGCAGGGCGAGCGAGCCGGCCATCTTGAACGACATCTCGTTGCTGTCCACCGGGTGGAACGATCCGTCGAACACGGTCGCCTTGAAGTCGACGAGAGGGAAGCCGGCCAGGAAGCCGCGCAGCCGCGCTTCCTGGATGCCCTTCTCGACGGCGGGGACGAACTGACGCGGGATCGAGCCACCGAAGATGTCGTCCTCGAACTGGAAGTCCGAGCCGCGCGGCAGGGGTTCGACGCGGATCTTGCAGTCGCCGAACTGGCCGTGGCCGCCGGTCTGCTTCTTGTGCCGTCCGTGCGCCTCGGTGCTGGCGGTGATCGTCTCGAGATAGGGGATGCGCGGCAGCTTGAGCGTGACGTCGACGCCGAAGCGCCGCTTCAACTTCGCGACGGTCACTTCGAGATGCAGCTGACCCTGGCCCGAGATCAGCTGTTCGTGCGTCCGCGGGTCGCGGTCGGTGCGAATCGTCGGGTCTTCTTCCTGGAGGCGATGCAGCGCCGTGCTGATCTTGTCCTCGTCGCCGCGCGTCTTGGGCTCGAGGGCGTACGACAGGAGCGGCGCCGCGAACGCGATCGGGGGGAAGGTCAGATCGGTGGCCTTGTCCGACAGCGTGTCGCCGGTCTGGGCCTCCTTCAGCTTGGCGATGGCGCCGAGGTCGCCGGCGTGCAGTTCGTTCACCTGCGCCTGCGTCTTGCCCTGGAGGGCCATCAGGTGGGCGATGCGCTCCTGGGATCCTCGCGTCAGGTTGGACAGCGTGGTGTCGTTGCGGATGACGCCGGTGACGACCCGGAACAGCGAGATCCGGCCGGCGAACGGGTCGGCCACGGTCTTCCACACGAACACGCGGGTCGGCGCCGTGTCGTCGGCGCTGACGGTGACCGCTTGCGCGTCCGCCGCCTGGATCGCCGGCAGGGGCCGCTCCACCGGGGAGGGGGCGTATTGCGTCAACGCCTCGAGGAGGCGATCGGCACCGATGTTCTCGGCACCCGCCGCGCAGAACACGGGGACCACGGCGCCCTTGCCGACCGCGGTGCGCAGGCCGGTCACGAGTTCGTCGTCGGTCAGCGTGCCTTCATCGAAGAAACGCGACATCAGCGCATCGTCGGCCTCGGCGACCAGTTCGACGAGGGCCTCGCGGGCGTTCCTCGCCTCGGCGGCGATGCTTTCGGGGATGGCGACGGCCTTGCCGCGGCCGGTGCCGCCGTCATAGGTGTAGGCGCGCTGGCCGACGAGGTCGATGACGCCCCGAAAGCCCTTCTCCTCGCCATAGGGCAACTGCACCGGCACGAGCGTGCGGCCGAAGGTGGCGTGCAGGTCCTCGAGGGCGGTGGCGAAGCTGGCGCGCTCGCGGTCGAGGCGATTGATGACCACGAAGCGGGCGAGCTGCTGGTCGGACGCCAGGCCCCACACGCGCTCGGTCTGCACTTCGACGCCGGCGACCGCATCGACCACCACGAGGGCCGCGTCGGTCACCCGCAGGGCCGCGCCCGTCTCGCTGAGGAAGTTGCCGAACCCCGGCGTGTCCACGAGGTTGACCTTGGTGCCCTGCCACTCCAGCCAGGCCGGCGTGGCGGCGAGGGTGTGCTTGCGGGCGATGGCTTCGTCGTCGAAATCGGTCGGCGCGGTGCCGTCGTCGACGCGTCCGAGGCGAGTCGTGGCCCCGGCGGTGAACAGCAGGGCGGAGATGAGCTGGGTCTTGCCGGAGCCGTTGTGGCCGACGACTGCCACGTTGCGAATGGTCGCCGCTGCATAGGTGGGCATGAGCACCCTCGAGGGGGAAAAGAGCTACACGCCCGCGATGCTATGCCAGAGCCGTGACGCGAACAAGGGGCGGACGGCTCGGCATTCGCCAGGCCGCCCGCCCCCTGGTCGCGAATGCCGCGATGCCGCGAATGCCGAATGCCGGAAGGACGAAGGCCCAAGGCCCAAGGCCCAAGGCCCAGAACCCAAGGCCCAGGCGCCGAAGGCCGTCCCTACTCGTACCGGAGCGCTTCGATGGGATCGAGCTTGGCGGCCTTGATGGCGGGCAGCATCCCGAAGAGGATGCCGACAGTCGCCGAGAAGCCGACGCCGATGGCGAACGACCACAGGGGAAGCGCGACGGGGAAGCCGGCAAAGACGTTGATGGCGTACCCGATGGCGGCGCCCAGGGCAATCCCCAGCAGTCCGCCCAGCATGGTCAGGAAGACCGCCTCGATGAGGAACTGGATCAGGATCTCGCGCCGCCGCGCCCCGAGGGCCTTGCGGACGCCGATCTCCCGTGTCCGCTCGGTCACCGAGATGGTCATGATGGCCATGACCCCGATACCGCCCACCATGAGTGCAATCGACGAGATGACGAAGAGCGCGAGCACCACGGCCTGCGTGAACTGCCGCAGGAAGCCGACGATGAAGTCGGCCGTCACCGTGTCGAAGTCGTTCTCCTCCCCGAGCTTGAGGCGATGTCTGGCCCGCATGATCGTCTCGATCTCGGTGAGCAGAGCCTCCACCTTCACGCCGGGCGCCGCGGCGACGACCAGCGTGAGGGGACGGAACACGATGCCGCGCAGCCGCGGGGTCGGGTAGCGCTTTTCGTACGTCGTCCACGGGATGACGGCAAAGCCATTGGCGTCGCCAAGGGCGGCCGGCCGCTTGTCCATCACGCCGACCACCGTGTAGTTGTCCCGCCCGACTCGCACGACCTTGCCGATCGGATCGATGCCGCGCGTCAGGAACAGCGCCTCGGCAGGGGAGTAGCCGAGCACGATGACGTTGCGCTTGGCCTGGACCTCGAAGTCGCCGAAGAAGCGGCCGGCCAGGAACGGGATGAAGTTGAGCTCGCCGAAGTTGGACGTCGCGCCGATCACCGCAAACGGCTTGGTGGCCTCGCCGGCGAAACTCATGCGCTCGATGGCGGCAAACGGCCCCCCGCCGCCCAACTGCAGCCCGACGTCCGCCACGAGCGGCGACTCGGCGATTGCCTTGGCATCGTCGTTGGTCAGGTTGGGGCGCTTGATGACTTCGAGGAAGCTGCGGCCGCTCGAGAAGCTCTGGAAGCCCAGCTTCTGCACGAACACGGTGTTGCTGCCGAAGGCGCGGATCTGGTTCTCGAGCGAATCGCCGAAGCCCTTGATCAGGGCCGTCATGGCCACGATCGACATCACGCCGATGACGACGCCGAGGATCGTCAGCGCCGAGCGCAGCTTGTTGGCGCGCAGCGTATCGACCGCGATACGGAGGATTTCCCAGAGCATGCCGACGCGAAGAGCCATGTGTCTACTCGCGCCTCAGCGCTTCGATCGGGTCGAGCTTTGAGGCCCGCACCGCCGGGTACAGGCCGAAGAAGAGCCCGACGATGGCCGTGATGCTGATGCCCATCACGACCGCCCAGAGCTCGATCTTGGCCGGAATGGGCGAGAAGTACGCCACCAGCGAGGCCACCACGAACCCGAGCACGGTGCCGATGATTCCGCCGACCACCGACAGCGTCGTCGATTCGGTCAGCACCTGCCAGACGATGTCGCGGCGCCGCGCGCCGAGCGCCTTGCGCAGGCCGATCTCTCGCGTCCGTTCGCTGACGACCATCAGCATGATGTTCATGATGACGATGCCGCCGACCAGCAGCGACAGCGAGACGAGCCCGATCAGCACGGCGAAGGCACCGGAGCTGAAACTCTTCCACAGCTCCATGAAGGTGTCGGAGGTGACGATGCCGAAGTTGTCCTTGTCGCGCGGCTTCAGCTTGCGCGAGATGCGCAGGGCGAGCCTGGCCTCTTCCATCGCCTGGGGCACCAGCGACGGATCGACGGGCTTGACCGTGATCTCGAAGCTGCGGCGCGACCCGAACATCTTCTGGAAGGCGCCGAGCGGGATCAGCACGAAGTCGTCCTGCGAGTTGCCGAACAGGCTGCCCTTCTTCTCGTTGACGCCGGCGACGCGGAAGTGCACCCCGTTGACCATGATCACCTGGTCGAGGGGGTTGCGGCCCTTGAACAGCTTCACGGCGGTCTCGTTACCGATGTAGGCCAGGGGACGTGACCGCTGGATCTCGATGCGGCTGATGGTGCGGCCCCGCTCGGCCTCGTAGCCGCCGAACTGGTCGTAGTCGGCCGACACGCCGCGGACGCTGACGCCCTCGAGCGTCTCGCTGCGGAAGGTGACGTTGGCCTGGCTGTTGGCCTGCGCCATCACGGCGTCGATGGTGCCGCCGCTGCCCCGGATCGCCCGCAGGTCGATCATGGAGACGTCCGGATTGCGCCGGCGCGCCTCCTCTTCCTCTTCCTCGTCGGTGATGACGCCGACCCGCGCCACCTGGAACGTGCCGACGCCCACCTCCTGCACGATCGAGTCGGCGACGTAGCCGTTCATGCCCTGGATGAGGGCGACGACGGCGATGATCGAGGTCACCGCCACCACGTTGCCGAGCACCATCATGAACGACCGGAGCTTGTTGGCCCAGATCGAGGAGAGGGCGAGGCCGACCGCGTCGAGGAACTTGTTCATGGTGCCTGCGACTTACGACTTCTTCTTGGCGGCGTCGGTCTCCGACAGTCGCACTTCGTCGCCGTCCTGCAGGTCGCGCACCGAGTTGAAGGGCCCCGTGATGACCTTGTCGCCGACCTTGATGCCCGACAGCACCTCGAAGTAGCGCTCGCCGGCGATGCCGGTGCGGACGGGAATGAACTCGGCGTTCTTCTCGCGCATCACGAAGACGCCCTCGGTCTCCTTGCGGGTCTGGCCCTCGGGCAACTCGGCCATCGGCGTCGGCGTCGGGGCCTTCGTCCTGCCGTCCTGCTTGGGCGGCCGGACGATGGCGCCCGCCTTGTCGTAGACGAGGTCGCGCACGGCCATGGCCTGGATGGGCACGGCGACGGCCTTGCTGCGCGTCGCGGTCTCGATCTCGGCCGAGCACGTGAAGCCGGGGCGCACTTCGTCGATCGTCTGATCGAGCTGGATCGTGACCTTGAAGTTGGTCGCGGCCTGGCCGGCGCTCGCGGCCGCGCCCGTCGCGTTCTGGATCGGGCTGTTGCCGATCTCGGTGACCTTGCCGGTGTACTCCTTGCCCGGCAGCGCGTCGATGGTGACCTTGGCCACCTGGCCGAGCCGGACGGTGGGGATGTCGGTTTCGTCCACCTCGACTTCCGCCTCGATGATCGACATGTCGGCGATCGTCAGCAGCACCGTGCCGGCGTTGTTCATCGTGCCGATGACCACGGTCTCGCCCTCCTCGATGTTGCGGCGCGAGACGATGCCGTCGATGGGCGACTCGATGCGGGCGCGGCTCAGGTTGTACTGCGCCTGATTCAGGGTGGCGCCTTCCTGACGGATGCGCTGCTCCTGCGTCTTGATGTCGACTTCGCGCTGGCGGAGCTCGGCCTCACGGACGGTGACGGTGTTCTCGGCGCGATCGAGCTCCTGACGCGTGGTCAGCTGCTGCGCCCAGAGCTCCTGCTGGCGCTTGAGTTCGGCGCGGGCCAGGGCCAGGTTCTCGCGCGCCGTGACGATCGACAGGCGCTGCTGCTCCAGCTGTGACCGCGCGGCCGACTGCCCGGCTTCACCGGACTGCACGGCAGAGGCCAGGTTGCGGGGGTCGATCTGCATGAGGAACTGGCCGCGCGTGACGCGATCCCCTTCCTCGACCGACAGCTGCGTGACGCGGCCCATGTTGTCGGCGCTGATGTTCACGGTGCGCTTGGCCTGGATCTTCCCCGAGGCCGCGACGATCGCCGTGAGATCGCGCGCCTGGATGGCCTCGACCGTGACTTCCTTGCCGGTCTTCTTGCGAAACGCGAAGTTCGCGTAGGCAAGGCCGGCGACGATCGCCAGCACCACGGCGGCGCCCAGCCACCGCTTGGTCGAACGTTTCATCTTCCCCCCAGGACCGCTTTGATGGCCGCAATGGCCAGACCGATGACGATGTAGACGACGAACAACCCACCCGCGATCGGCGTCCACTTGCGGCGATAGACCGCCGCCAGCCCGATGGCGAGCACGACCAGATACCAGACGATGAACAGATCGATGAAGCCCAGCAGCGACGCGAGGAACGAACCCTCGGCGAGATCCGGGAAGAACACGGCCAGGTTCGTCGCGCTGCTCATCGACTGCCGCATGTAGTTCATGGGCAGCGCGAAGACCTGCTGCAGCACGGTGATGACGCCCGCGTGGGCCACCACGGCGACGACCTGTTTGAACGTCGCCTCGCCGCCGAGCACCGTGAACACCCCGAAGAAGATGCCCGCGAAGATCGCGGTGAACACCGGCCCGATGAACAGCATCGACAGGCCCTGCACCACGGGCGCGTAGGCGGCCTGCTGCTGCATGCCGGCGTACATCTCGGGCGTCACCGTCCGCCCGAACGACTCGATGGTCGCCACGCCCTGGTCGACGTAAGCGGTCTGCCCGATCTCGGTCGAGAAGAACAGGGCGAAGCCGCCGGCGACCAGCATCGTCGTGAAGATGAGCACGTCGACCCAGCGGGGGGTCGCGGCAACCCGCGCCATGGTCTCGCCTGGAGAGACCACCACGCCGACGATGCGCTGGACGAACGAGAGCGGCGGGGCCGCGGGAGACGACGAATCCTGAGACATGAAGAGAGACCGATGTGACCAACGGGATGCACCCGGCGAGGCGGCGCCTCGTCCAAGTGCTCCGGTCGTCACGCGTATAGTACGCAACCCATGTGGCGGATGTTCGGAAGCGGACACCCGCACAGGGGGCGGGCCGGCTCTCCGAGCGGGCTGGGAAGGGGAGGTCCCGCTCTCCGAGCGGGCCGTCACCGGCCAGAAGGTACACTGACCCGATGACTGTGGCCCGAGTGTTCCTGTCGGGGTGTGCTCTGCTCCTGTTGCTGCCACGGCCGGCTCTGGCGCAGGGCATGGAGGTGGTGGGCATCCGGGCCCTCGGCATGGGCGGCGCCTTCGTGGCGGTGGCCGACGACGCCACGGCCACCTACTGGAATCCGGCCGGGTTGGTAACGGGGTCGCTGTTCTCGGCGGTCGCCGAACTGGGCCGGGGCGATCGCGAGATCACGCGCGCCGAGGCGGGCGGTCCCGGCACCTTGCTGGCGTCGGGAGCCGGCACGGGCACGCTCGTGGCCGTCGGCACCTGGCCCGTGGGGGCGACGTTCTATCGGCTCTCCTCCGCGTCTGCCCTTGTGGACACGCCAACGGCGGACGGGCGACCCGTGCGCCCGGGAGCGTTCCTCGACCGCCTCACCACCACCCATGTCGGCGTCAACCTGCTGCAGACCATCGTCTCGGGCCTGCATGTCGGGACGACGGTCAAGTACGTGTACGGCAGTGCGGCCTTCGACGCCGTGCAGCCGGTGCCGGGTGACCCACTGGGCGCGGCCGGCGACCTCCCGACGCGCGGCAGCCACCGGTTCGACATGGACGCCGGCGTCATCGCGGACTTCGAGACCGTCAAGCTCGGGTTGACCGTCCGCAACCTGTTCGAGCCCGAGTTCGACACCCCCGTCGAGGGCGCGCGAAGGCAATTGACCCGCCTTGCGCGCGCCGGCGTGGCGATTCGCCCCGCCAATGGGCTCATCGTCTCCCTGGATGCGGATCTGACCCGGACCCCGGACGTCACGGGCGAGTGGCGGTCGCTGGCCGCGGGGGCGGAGCAGCGGTTCTGGCAGGATCGGGCGGCGGTCCGCGGCGGCTTCCGGATGAGCACGACGGGGGAGACCCGTCCGACGGTGACGACGGGCGGCAGCCTCAGCCTGCGCAGTGGAATCTTCGCCGATGGCTACGTGGCGCTCGGGCTCGGTGCCGCGTCCTCGGACAGCCTCGGTGTCGGGCTCCGGATCGTCTTCTAAGTTTCTGCGCGTCGCCTGCCGATTGACATAGCGGAGAATGCACTCCTCCGACCGGGACAGCCAGGTTCCGGCGTGCCTGCGGCATCCCACCGCTCGGCATTCGGCGTGCATGCTCGTCAGGGGAACATGGCGGTCAGAATCGGTGAACTCCTCCTGAAGGAGAAGAAAATCACGCCGACGCAGCTGCAGGAGGCTCTGGGCTACCAGAAGGCCAACGGCGGCAAGCTGGCGATGAATCTCGTCAAGCTGGGCTTCGTGCGCGATGAGGAAATCACCGCGCTGCTGAGCCGGCAGTACGGGGTCCCGTCCATCGATCTCGGCAAGTTCGAGATCGATCCGGCGGTCGTGAAGCTGATTCCGGCCGAGACCGCCCAGAAGTACCAGGTGGTGCCGCTCAGCCGCGCCGGCGCGACGCTGACGCTGGCGATGACCGATCCCACCAACGTGTTCGCCATGGACGACATCAAGTTCATGACGGGCTACAACGTGGAGCCGGTGGTGGCCTCCGAGCAGGCGGTCGGCGACGCCCTGCTGAAGTACTACACGACGCCGACGCGCGTGACCGCGCTGCCCAATACCCTCGAACTGGCCAATCGGGCCCTCGAGGATGCCCAGCAGGCGTCGGACCTGGCGGGCGAGGCGGTCGAGGTCCTCGACGACCTCGAAGAGATCGACGTCAACGCCCTCGAGAAGCAGACGGGCGAGGCGCCGGTGATTCGCATGGTGAACATGGTGCTCACGTCGAGCATCCAGAAGGGCGCCAGCGACATCCACATCGAGCCGTACGAGCGCGAGTTCCGCATCCGGTTCCGCGTCGACGGCATCCTCTATCCCGTCATGCAGCCGCCCATGAAGTTCAGGGACGCGATCATCTCGCGCCTGAAGATCATGGCCAAGCTGGACATCGCCGAGAAGCGGCTGCCGCAGGACGGCCGCATCAAGATCCGCATCAACGACCAGGGGCACAGCAAGGAGATCGACTTCCGCGTGTCCTGCCTGCCGACGCTGTTCGGCGAGAAGGTGGTGCTCCGCCTCCTCGACAAGGACAAGTTGATGCTCGACATGACCAAGCTGGGCTTCGAAGCGAGCTCGCTGGCCAAGTTCAAGACCCAGATCGAGAAGCCGTGGGGCATGGTGCTGGTCACCGGCCCGACCGGCAGCGGCAAGACCAACACGCTCTATTCGGCCATCTCGCAGCTGAATACGCCGGAAACCAACATCATGACCGCGGAGGACCCGGTCGAGTTCAACCTCGCCGGCGTCAACCAGGTCAACGTGCGCGACAACATCGGCCTGACCTTCGCGGCGGCCCTGCGGTCCTTCCTGCGGCAGGACCCCAACATCATCCTGGTGGGCGAGATTCGTGACTTCGAGACGGCCGAGATCGCCGTCAAGGCCGCGCTGACCGGGCACATGGTCCTCTCGACGCTGCACACCAACGACGCGCCGAGCACGGTCAGCCGGTTGATGAACATGGGCATCGAGCCCTTCCTGGTCGCGAGCTCGGTCAACCTGATCTGCGCCCAGCGTCTGGTCCGCCGCATCTGCACCAAGTGCAAGGTGCCGCATCCGCTCCCGCCGCAGGCGCTCATCGACATCGGCTTCACGCCCGAGGACGCCGCCACCGTCGTGCCGATGCGCGGCACCGGGTGTGACGGCTGCAACCACACCGGCTACAAGGGCCGTGTCGGTCTCTATGAAGTGCTCGAAGTGACCGACGACCTCCGCGAGCTGGTGCTGACCGGGGCCTCCGCGCTCGACCTGCGCCGCAAGGCCATCGAGGAGGGCATGATCACCCTCCGCCAGAGCGGCCTCCTCAAGGTGAAGGAAGGCGTCACCACCACCGAGGAAGTCACCCGCGAGACGGTCAAGTAGCCGTCGGACGTCGGGGCGTCGGGAGTCGGACACGGTTGCAGAACTGTCGATCCTCCGTCAGCCCCGGCACGCAATTCCCGCACTCCTCGCGCCACGGCGCGCCCGTCCGGTTGTGTCGCCGGTCTCGTAAGTCCAATCTGGACAACATTTTGTGAGGATCGTTCGGTGTCGGGCCCGGGGCCGCCGATGCTGGCGTCGAGGTTGCACTTCCCGGCGGCAGACGTTCACGCCCTCCTCCCGGCCTGCCGATTAGCAGGCCGGCGCGTGAGCGCTGTGAGCGGTCCACGGCCGGATGTGCCGGGACCGCACATTCCTGTCTGCGGCGCGTCCGCAGGCGCGTCCGCTGACGGCACTGGAACACCATGGCCTCACTGCCCGAACTGCTGAAGACGACGGTGGAGCTGGATGGCTCCGATCTGCACCTGACGACGAGCGCCCCGCCGACCGTGCGGGTGCACGGCAAGCTGGTGCCGCTCAAGCTGCCGCCGCTGACGGCCCCCGAGACCAAGCAGCTGGCCTACAGCGTCTGCACCGACGCGCAGAAGAAGCGGTTCGAGGAGAGCCAGGAACTCGACTTCTCGTTCGGCATCCGCGGGGTCGGCCGCTTCCGCTGCAACATCTTCAACCAGCGTGGCGCAGTGGCGTCGGTCTACCGTCTGATTCCCGAGAAGGTGCGCAGCTTCCAGGAACTGAGCCTGCCGCCGATCCTCGCCAAGCTCTCGGAGCGCCCGCGCGGCCTGGTGCTGGTCACCGGCCCCACCGGCAGTGGCAAGTCGACGACGCTGGCGGCGATGATCGACAAGATCAACACCGAGCGGAACGAGCACATCCTCACGATCGAGGATCCGATCGAGTACATCCACCAGCACAAGGGCTGTCTGGTGAACCAGCGCGAAGTGCACAGCGACACGCAGGGCTTCGGTCTGGCGTTGCGCGCCGCCCTGCGCGAGGATCCGGACGTCGTCCTGATCGGCGAGATGCGCGACCTCGAGACCATCGAGTCGGCCCTGCGCATCGCCGAGACGGGCCACCTCACGTTCGCGACCCTGCACACCAACTCCGCCGCGCAGACCATCAACCGCATCATCGATGTCTTCCCGGCGCACCAGCAGTCGCAGATCCGCACGCAGTTGAGCCTCGTGCTCGAGGGCATCGTCTGTCAGACGCTGCTGCGCAAGGCCAACGGGCCGGGCCGCATCGTCTCGCTGGAAGTCCTCGTGCCGACCCCGGCGATCAGGAACCTGATTCGCGACGACAAGGTGCATCAGATCTACTCGATGATGCAGGCCGGCCAGGAGAAGTTCGGCATGCAGACGATGAACCAGAGTCTGGCGTCGCTGTACATGTCGCGGCAGATCTCGCTCGAGACCGCGATGCTGGCGTCCTCGATGAAGGAAGAACTGCAGGAGATGATCGCGCGCGGCAGCGGCATCGTGCCCGGTGCCGGGCTGAACCGCGCCTCGGCCGGCGTGCCGGTGCGGCGATAGGTCTCAGGGCTCAAGTCTCAAGTCTCGGGGTTCAGGACGATCGGTGTGTTGACGAAGGCCCACGGCCCAAGGCCCACGGCCCACTGTGAAGGATGACGTGATGCAGGCTTTTGCATTTTCCGGACGGACCCGCGCGGGTGAGACCGTCAGCGGCGAGCGGCAGGCCGATTCGCTCGAGGCGGCAGTCGCCTCGCTGCGCCGCGAGCAGATCCTGATCACGCGCATCGACCCGGTCAAGGCCAAGGCCGCCAAGGCCGCGGCCAAGCCCGGGGGCAAGGTGCCGGCCAAGAGCCTGGCCATCTTCACGCGTCAGTTCAGCGTGATGATCGATGCCGGCCTGCCGCTGGTGCAGTGCCTCGACATCCTCGGGCGGCAGGAGCCGAACCCGAAGTTCGCCGCCACCATCCTCAAGACCCGCGAGGACGTCGAGAGCGGCATGTCGCTGGCCGACGCGATGCGCAAGCATCCGCGCACGTTCGACGCCCTGTTCACCAACATGATCCAGGCGGGCGAGGCCGGCGGCATCCTCGACACGATTCTGAAGCGGCTGGCGACCTACATCGAGAAGAACGTCAAGCTGATCTCGCAGGTCAAGTCGGCGATGATCTACCCGGTCGCGGTCATCGTCATCGCCGCACTCGTGGTGTCGGTGATCCTGTGGAAGGTCATCCCGACCTTCGCGCAGATGTTCGCCGGTCTCGGCGCCAAGCTGCCGCTGCCGACCCGCATCGTCATCGCGATGAGCAACGGGCTGGTCACCTACGGTCCGATCATCATCATGGCCATCGCCGCGGTCATCTTCGCGGTGCGCACGTACTACAAGACCAACCAGGGACGGCATGTCATCGACGGGCTGCTGCTGCGGGCGCCCATCCTCGGCCTGATCCTCCGCAAGGTGGCCGTGGCGCGCTTCTGTCGCACGCTGTCGACGCTGATCAGCTCCGGCGTGCCGCTGCTCGATGGCCTCGAGATCACGGCCAAGACCGCCGGCAACGCCATCATCGAGGACGCCATCATGGAGACCCGCTCGAGCATCGAGCGCGGCGAGACGGTGTCCAAGCCCCTGCAGGACACCAAGGTGTTCCCGCCGATGGTCACGCAGATGATCGGCGTCGGTGAGGCGACCGGTGCACTCGACATGATGCTGGCCAAGATCGCCGACTTCTACGAAGACGAGGTCGACACCGCCGTGGCCGGCCTGCTGACGCTGCTCGAGCCGATCATGATCTCGTTCCTCGGCGTCATCGTCGGTGGCATCGTCATCTCGATGTACCTGCCGATCTTCGACCTCATCTCGCAGCTGACCTAGCGATGGCGATGCCGCAGATGGTGCCCGTCCCACCTGGTACCCCGGCGCCCTGGCCACCGCGGCCAGGGGGGCCGGCCCTCGTCTGGCTGGCCGGGCTTCGCGCCCTCGTGGCGGTGGCGCTGCTGGCGCCCCTGGCGGCCTTCACCGCCGGGCAGGGCCAACTCTCGCAGGCTGCCTGGCTGGCGCTGTTGCCGCTGGCGCCCCTCGCCAACAGTGCGCTCGGGCTGTTGCTCGGGCCCCGGCTGTCGCCGCGGGGCCTCACCCTGCAGTTCCTCGCCGATGCCCTCGTGGTGCTGGCGGTGGTCTGGAGCACGGGGGGCCTGCTGAGCGCCTACACGCCCCTGATGCTCCTGCCCGTGCTGGCCGCCAGCGTGCTCGGTGGCCGGCGTGCCGGCATGCGTGCGGCCGGCGTGCTCGGCACCGGGGTCGTGGTGCTGTCGGCCGTGCAGTACGGCTGGCTGCCCGCACCGACGGCGCTCCGTGATCCGCTGCAGGTCGCGCTGTTGCCGCCGCTCCCACTGACGGCCTATACGCTGGCCGCCAACGTCGGCGGCTTCGTGGCCACGGCCCTGCTGGTGGGGCATCTGTCCGAGTCGCTCAGTCGCACCGGCGCCGACCTGGCGCGAGCGACCACGAGCCTTGCCGATCTCACCACGCTGAGCCAGCGCGTCATCGACAGCATGACCGGCGGGCTGATCGTCACCGACGCGCACGGTGGCGTCGTCCTCTTCAACAGGACCGCCGAGACCATCACCGGCCGACGCGCCGAGGATGTCCTCGGCGAGCCTGTCGACCGCGTCCTGCCGCTGCCGGCGGGCGAGTCCGACGGTGGGATCCCGGTTCGTCTCGAGTGCTCGTTCACGCGCGTCGATGGCAGCGTGATCGAACTCGGCGCCACGGTGGCCCCGCTGCTCGGCGGCGGGGGGCAGCGTGCGGGGCAGCTGGTCACCTTCCAGGACCTCACGCTGATCAAGCAGCGCGAGGCGGAGCGGCAGCGGCAGGAGCGTCTTGCCGCCGTCGGCGAGATGGCGGCCGGCATCGCGCACGAGATCCGCAATCCGCTGGCGTCGATGAGCGGGTCCATCCAGTTGCTGCGTCACGAGCTGACGCTGCGCGACGACCAGGCGACGCTGCTGGACATCGTCATGCGCGAGTCGCAGCGCCTCAACGACATCATCAAGAACTTCCTGTCGTATGCCGGACCGCAGCGCGTCAGCCGCTCGCGGGTGGACGTGGCCTGCCTCGTCACCGAGGTCGGGGCGTTGCTGCAGCAGCAGGCGCAGGGGCCCGGGGTCGTCACCATTCGCGTCGATGCGCCCGCACCGGTCTTCCACGACGTGGACGAGTCGCAGCTGCGCCAGGTGCTGTGGAACCTCGCCACCAACGGCATCAAGGCGATGCCGGAGGGGGGCGTGCTCCATCTCGGCGTGGTGGCCGTGCCGGACTCGGGCGGTGCGTCGCTGCAGGTGTCGGTGCGTGACGAAGGGGTCGGCATGGCGCCGGCCGACATCGAGCGCATGTTCCAGCCGTTCCAGAGCGGCTTCCGGCAGGGCAGCGGTCTCGGCCTGGCGATCGTCCGCCGCATCGTCACCGATCACGGCGGTCGCGTCAGTGTGCGGTCGACACCCGGGGCAGGCACCGAAGTGACGGTGTCGCTGCCGGCGCCGGTCGCGCGTCCCCAGATCGTGCCCATCCTCAGGAGTGCCTGAGACATGGCCGCCCCGGCACCGCAGGTCCTGACGCCCACACCCTCCCGCATCCTCGTCGTCGACGACGAGCGGTCGATGCGCGAGTTCCTCGCGATCATGCTCACGCACGAGGGGCACGAGGTGGTGGCGGCGGCCAATGGGGCGCAGGCCATCGCCGCGCTGCGCCAGCGACCGTTCGACCTGCTGATCTCCGACATCCGCATGCCCGACTGCAGCGGCATCGATGTCCTGCGCGAGGCCAAGGGATTGCAGCCGGACCTGCCGGGCATCCTGATGACGGCCTTCTCCTCGACGCAGACCGCGATCGAGGCGCTGCGATCCGGCGCGCTCGACTACGTCAGCAAGCCCTTCGACATCGACGAGATGAAGCGCGTGATCGCCCAGGCGCTGGAGCGTCGCCACCTGCGCGACCTCGCGCCGGCGCCAGGCGACGTCGCCACCGGGGCCGACGACGGGCGCCCGCACGCGTGCGACTCGATGATCGGGCGCGGCCCGGCCATGCAGCGCGTCTTCGCCCTCATCGAGGCCATTGCCGGGACGTCGAGCACCGTGCTGGTGACCGGTGAGTCCGGCACGGGCAAGGAGATGGCGGCGCGGGCGATTCACCGGCTGTCGCAGCGTGCCGAGCGGCCATTCGTGGCCATGAATTGCGGCGCGCTCACCGAGACCCTGCTGGAGTCCGAGCTGTTCGGGCACGAGAAGGGCGCCTTCACGGGCGCCATGCACACGACGCGGGGCCTCATCGAGCAGGCCGACAAGGGGACGATCTTCCTCGACGAACTCGGCGAGATGAGTCCGCTGATGCAGGTCAAGCTGCTGCGGGTGCTGCAGGAGCGACGCTTCCGTCGCGTCGGCGGCCACGAGGAACTCGCCGCCGACATCCGCATCATCGCCGCCACCAACCGCGATCTGTCGAAGATGGTGGCCGAGGGCACGTTCCGCGAGGATCTGTACTATCGCGTCAACGTGATCCCGGTGGCGCTGCCGGCCCTGCGCGAACGCCGCGAGGACATCCCCGTGCTCGCGCGCCATTTCGTGCAGCGCTTCGCGCGGGAGATGCGCCGGCCCGGCGCCGAACTGTCGGCCGATGCGCTCGAGGCCCTGCTGCGCCACGCGTGGCCCGGCAACATCCGCGAACTCGAGAACGTCATCGAGCGCGCCGTGGCCCTCGAACCCAGTGCGTCGATCACGCTGGCCAGCCTGCCGGACCACATCCAGCACGTCGCGCCAGCCAGTGCGCCCCCGATGACCCTGGTGGCTGGCCCCACTCCCACCGGCTCGTCGTCGACCGCGACGGCGTTCCCGGCCCAGGGGTTCGATCTGGAACGCCACGTCCAGGACATCGAACGCGAGTACCTCGCCGAGGCGCTGCGCCGCGCCGACGGCGTCAAGATGCGCGCCGCCGAACTGCTCGGCATGAGCTTCCGCAGCTTCCGGTACTACGCCAAGAAGTACAACCTCTAGGGGCGGGAACCGGGAACCGGCAACCGGCAACCGGCAACCGGCAACCGGGAGTCGGCAACCGACTCGGGAGTCGGGAGTCGCCGTTTCTCGTCCGCCGTCCTCGCCCGCCCCCCCTCCTCGCTCCTACCTCCGCCCCCCCTCCTCGGTCCTCCGTCCTCTCTCCTACCTCCGTCCTCCCTCCTCGATCCTCGGTCCTCCGCCCTCTCTCCTACCTCCGTCCTCTTTCCTCGGTCCTCCGTCCTCCTCCGTCGCTCTCCTGGCTGACAACTTCCGGCACTCCAGGGACCGTGAGTTGTCGCTCCTGACAGGATTCGTCACCGGTTCACCGATACTGGTGAGGGCCGTTGACGGCCAGCCGACCCTGACTATCGTCAGATTGAGTGGTTTTCGGCCGGTCTGGGCCGATCCGCGCGTTTGGGCACGAGTGGCACCGCGCTTGCTATAGGGAATGGCACGCAGGTTACGGGGGAAGCGGGTTGCGACCTCCACACACGGGCCACACGCAGGACGCTCAGAGGAGACAGGACATCATGAAGATTCGGAACACCAAGGGCTTCACGCTCATCGAACTGCTCATCGTCGTTGCCATCATCGGCATCATCGCCGCCATCGCCATCCCGGGCCTGCTGCGCGCCCGCATGTCGGGCAACGAGGCCTCGGCCATCGGCTCGCTGCGCTCGATCAACAGCGGCCAGGCCACCTACGCCGCCAGCTGCGCGGCCGGCGGCTTCGCGCAGGACCTGAACGACCTGGTGCTGGCCCCGGTGGGCAGCACGGCGGCCTTCATCAGCCCCGACCTCGACCCGGCCAACAACGCTGCGGGCGGTGCCATCGGCGCCCTGCCCAACAGCTCGGGCAAGAGCGGCTATGACGTCGGTCTGCAGGGCTCGGCAGCCGGTGTCCAGGTGACGCTCGCGGCCAACACCTGCAACAACTCGGGTACCGCGGCGTGGTCCGGCTACTACGCCCTCGCGATTCCGCAGCAGGTCGGCTCGACCGGTCAGCGCTCCTTCGGGACCGACGAGCGCGGCACGGTGTTCCAGGACACGTCGGGCGCGGCCATCGCGGAAGGCTTCGCGGTTGGCGGCACGGTGACCCCGGTCGAGTAACACGGGACGCCCCCTCGGATGGACCAGAAGGCCGGCCTTGCGCCGGCCTTCTGGCGTTTGAGGGCGCCGCATCTGCGGCAGGGACGGCGGCGAATGCGCGCCTGCATCAGCGCGAGGCGGCTCGTCCTTGGCGTACTTCTTGCTTTGAAAACGAGCATGACGCCAGGAGGGCTCTGTCCCATGCATGCCGCTCGTCGCACCCGAGGATTCACGCTCATCGAACTGCTGATTGTCGTTGCCCTCATCGGCATCCTGTCGGCCATGGCCGCGCCCTTCCTCATCGCGGCCCGCTCGTCGGCCAACGAGGCTTCGGCGATTCAGTCGCTGCGCACCCTCGTCAGTGCCCAGACCACGTTCTCCAACGTGTGCGGCAACGGTGGCTACACGACGTCGCTGAACACCCTGGTCACCGAGCAGTTCGCCTCGCCCAATCTCGACATCACCCCCAAGAGCGGCTACAACTTCCAGCTCGTCGCCGCCCTCGGCTCCAACGCGGCCCCCGCGGACTGCACC
The DNA here is from genome assembly GCF_022842525.1 of Luteitalea sp. NCBI lineage: Bacteria > Pseudomonadati > Acidobacteriota > Vicinamibacteria > Vicinamibacterales > Vicinamibacteraceae > Luteitalea > Luteitalea sp. Next base: position 8,252 of record NZ_JALHPM010000036.1, on the reverse strand, counting down.
GGACAGCCGACACAGACGGGGTATTACTTCCGGGGGGAGCCGCTGGCCGCCAACTCGGGCCGCCGCGGGTTCGCCACCAACCACGTCGGCACCATCTGGCAGGACACCACGGGCGTCGCGCCGCCGGAGCCCTTCGCACCAGCGGCGACGATCTCGCCGCTCGACGCGCACTGAGGCCCTCGGCGGCCGTCGCCGAGGGACGCGCGCGACCGCCCGAATCGCTCGGGCGAGCGTGCTAGGATCCAGCCGATCCCATGTCTTCGCGCGCCCACACTGCCGCTCTCGTCTGCGTTCTCGTCGGTCTGGTCGCCTCCCTCGCGGCGGCCGTCGTGCACTTCCAGCTGGCCACGACGCCGGGGTACGAGAGCTTCTGCGACGTCAACGCGACGTGGAGTTGCACGCAGGCCTACCAGAGCGCGTACGGCCGCCTGTTGGGCGCTCCCGTCTCGATCCTCGGTGCCGGCTACTTCGCCGCGCTGCTCGCGCTGCTGACCCTCGGCCGCCGCCTCGAGACACTGGCCAGCTATCTGCTCGCGGCCTCGGTCATCGGGCTGGCCTTCGTCCTCTATCTCGCGTGGGCGACGATCTTCGTCCTGGGCACGTTGTGCCTCCTGTGCCTGACGACCTATGCGGCGGTCGTCGGCCTGTTCTTCATTGCCGGTGCCGCGGCGACCGTTCCGATGATTGACGTGCCCGACCGCCTGTCGAGAGACCTGCGCCGCCTCGGCGCCAACCCGATGGCCCTGGCCGTCATCGCCTTCGTGCTCGGGGGCACCGTCGCGTCCGCCGCTTTCTTCCCCCACGATCCCGAGACCGCGGCGTCCCCGACCGCCACCGGCACGGCGCGGGCCCAGGCCCCGGTCGAGCCGCCCCTGACCGACGAGCAGAAGGCCCAGCTCCGGGCGTCGTTCGATCAGCAGCCGCGCATGATCGTCCCCGCCGACGCCGAGGGCGCCGCCGTCGTGGTCGTCAAGTTCAACGACTACCAGTGCCCGCCGTGTCGGCAGACCTTCGAGCTGTACGAGCCCATCTGGGAGAAGTGGGCCCAGAAGGCGCCGGGCAAGGTGAAGTACATCTCCCGTGATTTCCCGCTCGAAGGCGAGTGCAACGCCAGTGCCCCCACGGGCCAGCATCAGGCGGCCTGCGAGGCCGCGGCCGGCGTCCGCATGGCCCGCACGGTGGGGAAGTCGAAGGAGTTCGAGCGCTGGCTGTTCGCCAACCAGTCCACGCTGTCACCCTCCTCGGTGAAGGCCGGCCTGCAGGAGGTCGCCGGGATCGGCGATTTCGACGCCCGCTACGCCGCGACGCTCCCGGGCGTCAAGAGCGACACCGCCCTCGGCGCGAGCCTCGGCGTGCAGTCCACCCCGACGTTCTTCATCAACGGGGTGCGCATCCCCGGCGGGATCGCGCCGCAGGTGCTCGACTACATCCTCGAGTACGAGCTCGAGAAGGTCGCGGCCCCCGCCGTCAAGTGATCCGCGTCGGCGGCCGATAACGCAGGCGCCTGGCTCCGTGCCGCCGGGCTCTGCTGGCACACATGACGGAACCGGTCATCGTCGTCGATCGCCTCACGAAGGACTACCCGGTCGGATTCTGGCGACCGCGTCCCTACCGCGCCCTGGACGCCCTCAGCCTCGAGGTCGCCCCGGGCGAAGTCTTCGGATGCCTCGGACCCAACGGCGCCGGCAAGAGCACCACGCTCAAGTTGCTGCTCGGACTCGTCACCCCGACGTCCGGCACGGCGCACATCTTCGGCCGCCCCGTGTCGAGCGTCGCCTCGCGCGAGCGGGTGGGGTTCCTGCCGGAGAATCCGGTCTTCTACGACTACCTGACCGGTGAGGAGTTGCTGACCTACTTCGGGCAGCTGTGCGGCCTGCGCGCCTCGGAGGCCCGCCGTCGCGGCACCGCGCTCCTGGATCGCGTCGGCCTCGGTGCGGAACGCCGCCTGGCCATCCGCCGCTACTCCAAGGGCATGGTGCAGCGGCTCGGCGTCGCCCAGGCGCTCGTGCAGGACCCCGACCTCGTCATTCTCGACGAGCCCATGTCGGGCCTCGATCCGATCGGCCGACGCGACGTGCGGGCCCTGATCCTCTCGCTGCGCGATGAGGGCAAGACCGTGCTCTTCAGCAGCCACATCCTGTCGGACGCCGAGACGCTGTGCAGTCGTGTGGCCATCCTCGCCGCCGGTCGGCTCCAGGCGCTCGGCAGCATGACGGACCTGGTCCAGTTCTCGGTCCGAGCCTGGGAACTCCTGCTCGACGGCGTCGATGCCACGCTCGCGCATCGCCTTCGCGAGACGGGCGCGACGATGACGACGCTGTCGCCGGGACGGGTGCAGGTGCACCTGCCGGGCACGCAGCCCCCGGAGCCGCTGCTGCAGTGGGCCAACGGCGCCGGCGCCCGCGTGCTGGCCCTGCAGCCGGTGCGCGAGACCCTCGAGGACGTCTTCCTGAAGCACGTCGAAGGCAAGCGCCGCGACGTCCCGGGGACGACGGGAGGCGCATGACCATGGGACTGCTGCGTGCCGTGGCCCTCAACACGTTTCGCGAGGCCGTGCGCGATCGCGTCTTCTACAACCTGCTGCTCTTCGCCGTGCTGCTGGTGGGGACGTCGCTGATCATCGGGCAGCTCGCCGCCGGGCAGGACGTCAAGATCATCAAGGATCTCGGCCTGGCCGCGTCGCTGCTCTTCGGTGTGGGGATTGCCGTGTTCCTCGGCATCCAGCTGGTGGCCCGCGAGGTCGAGCGGCGCAGCGTGCACGCGACGCTCGCCAAGCCGGTGAGTCGCCCGGTCTTCCTGCTCGGCAAGTACGTCGGGTTGCTGCTCACGCTCGGCGTCAACATCACGGTGATGGCGGTGGCCCTGTTCGCCGTGCTGGCCGTCTACCAGTCGGTGACGCCCGCCGGCGTGCAGGCCACGTGGACCGCACCCGCCCTGGATCCACGACTGCTCATCGCGCTGGGGTTGATCTACGTCGAACTGGCCGTGGTCACCGGCGTGGCGCTGCTGTTCTCGACCTATTCGTCGGCGCTCCTGTCGGCGACGTTCACGACGGCGATCTGGGTGGCCGGACACTTCGTCGGCGACTTGCGCACCGTGGAGCAGATTGGCGCCTCGGGCACGACGGTCTGGGTGGCGCGCCTGGTGTCGTGGGTGCTGCCCAACCTCGCCCTCTTCGACGTCAAGGCCGAGGTGGTCCACGGCCTGCCGGTCCCGGCCGGGCAGGTCGTGGCCGCCGTCGGCTACGGCGCGGCGTACGGCGCGGCGATGTGGCTCATCGCCGTGGCCATCTTCCAGCGACGGGACTTCAAGTGAGCGGTCTCCGGGCGCGCGCGCGTGGCGGACGGCTGCCGTGGCTGCTGGCCGCCGCGGCCCTGCTGGTCGCGGCCACCGGCTTCCAGATGGCGTCGCTGTCGCAGCGGCCCGTCCGCGACCTGCCGGCCGTGCTCTACCTGCAGTCGCCGACCGTGGCCCGCCGGGCCGTGCTGTCGTTCGACATGCTGGCGGCCGACCTGTACTGGCTGCGCGCGCTGCAGCACTTCGGGGCCACACGCCTGCAGACGTCGGGGCCGCGCACCTTCGAGAACCTGTATCCGTTCCTCGACCTGGCGACGTCGCTGGACCCCAGGTTCGTCGTGGCGTACCGGTTCGGCGCGATCTTCCTCTCCGAGTCGCCCCCAGGCGGGCCGGGCCGACCCGATCTGGCCGTGCGGTTGCTGGAGAAGGGCGTCGCCGCGACGCCAGACCGCTGGCAGTACTTCCAGGACATCGGCTTCGTGCACTACTGGTGGACGGGCGAGTACGACAGGGCCGCCGACGCCTTCTCGAAGGGCGCGGCGATCGAGGGCGCGCCGTGGTGGATGCGATCGCTCGCGGCCGTGACGCTCAGCGAAGGCGGCGATCGCCAGACCTCACGGCTGCTGTGGCGGTCACTGTCGCAGACCGCCGAGAACGACTGGCTGCGGCGCGACGCGCAGCGGCGCCTCACGCAGCTCGATGCCCTCGATCACCTCGACCAGTTGCAGGCCGTCGTGGCGCGCGGTCGCCTGTCCGGGCTGTCGGCGCCGTGGTCGTGGGCGCAGCTGCTGCAGGCCGGACTGCTGTCCGGCGTGCCGATCGATCCGACAGGAGTACCTTACGTGATTGACATCAACACGGGCCGGGTCGACCTCGACCGTCGCTCGACGCTCTGGCCCCTGCCCACCGAACCGCGGGGCCTGCCCGGCCTGGCCCGGGAGCCGCGATGAGCCCGGACCTCGGCCTGCTCGTCGTTCTCGGGGTGCTGGGCCTGCTGGTGGGCAGCTTCCTCAACGTCTGCATCTACCGGTTGCCGCGTGATCGCTCCGTGGTCTTCCCGGCGTCGCACTGCCCGAGCTGCGAGCATCCCCTCCGCTGGTATCACAACGTGCCGGTGATCAGCTGGCTGCTGCTCGGCGGGCGGTGCGCGTTCTGCCGGGCGCCGATCGCCTGGCGCTACCCCGCGGTCGAACTGCTCAATGCCGGGCTCTGGGTTCTCCACGGGCTGCTCTTCCCGCTCGAACCCCTGCTGTTCGTGCGGATCGCCTTCGCCTCGGCGCTGCTCGTCCTGTTCTTCACCGATCTCGACTGCCGGATCCTGCCCAACGAACTGACGGTCGGCGGCACGGTCGCGGGGTTGGTGGCCGCCGCGTTCGTGCCGCCGGGCCTGCGCTCGGCCGTCATCGGCGTCCTGCTGGGCGGCGGTGTGCTCTGGGCCACGGGCGCGGCCTACGAGCGGCTGCGCGGCGTCGAAGGGATGGGGATGGGCGACGTGAAGATGCTGGCGATGATCGGCGCCGTGCTGGGCTGGCCCCTCATGCTCCTGACGCTGGTGTGGTCGTCGATCGCCGGCGGACTGCTCGGCGCGGTGCTGCTGGCCTTCAAGGCGGACGCCCGCACCACGGCGCTGCCGTTCGGCTCGTTCCTGGCGCCGGCCGCCCTGGCGGCCTCGCTGGTGGGACAACCCGTCGTGGACTGGTATCTTGGGTTCTATCGCTGATGCCGATCGTGACCTTCATGTGGCTGGTAGGCCCCCTCGTGCTGTTCTGCTTCGTCCTGGCGTACTCGATGCGCCGGGCATCGAGGCGGCAGGAGCAGCTCGAGACGGCGCGCTTCCGGGGGCGCACCGGTGAGACGGGCCTCGCGTCGGCCATGACCGATGCCCTCACGCGCATGCGCGGGCAGGAACTCGCCAATCAGGCGCGGTACGAGGCCCTCGACGAGTTCCTCCGACAGGTGGTCGAGAGCCTGCCACACGGGCTGTTCGTCCTCGGCCGTGACGGCAACCTCCGCGTCGCCAACGGCGAAGCCCTCCGCTGGCTCGGCCTTCACGACTCGGTCGAAGGGCAGGTCCTCTGGACGCTCGACGGCACGGAGCCCCTGCGCGCCGTCGCCCAGGCCTGCCTCGAGGCCGATGCGCGTCGCGACGTGTCCCTGGTCGGGCCAGGCGCCCCGGGGGCCGCCGTCCCCGTCACGGCGCTGCCGCTGCGGGCTGCCGACGGCGATGTCGACGGGGTGCTCTACCTGGTCCACGTCGAGCGCGTCGCGTAAGCATCGTCCTCCACATGCCCCAGGGGGGCGGTGGCAGAAGTTGCCGTGTGCCTGAAGCGCCTCGATCGCGCTTTTCGCCATCCGCGCGGGACTCCCGCCTGAAATCGCGTGTCCTGGCGCCTGTGTGGCGCTGGCGTGGCGCTTGCCTGCATGGCAGGCATGTCTGCACGAGTGCTCCACGCCACCCGCGGATCGTCGCTGCTGGAAGCCGTCGTGGCCGCCGGTCTGCTGGCCACGGTCCTCACCGCCATCCTGCCGCTGGTCACCGCCTCGGTCTCTGGCACCGCGGCCTCGCGGGGGGACCTGATGGCCGCACACCTCGCGCGACAGCGCCTCGCGCACCTGCAGGCGCTCACGCACGTCCGCACGCCCGCCGGCGTGCTGGTCGACCAGATGTCGAGGCTCGACGACGCGAGTCCGTTCGGCGTGGGCGGGCCAGGGCTGACGGCGTCTGGCCTGGGGCCTCTTCAGGCCTCGGCCCCGCTGTGGGTGGACTGGCTGGACGCTCACGGCGCCTGGCAGGGCGGAGGCGCCATGCCCCCGGCGCGGGCACGCTATCGCCGGCGGTGGGCCATCCTGGCGACCGGGCAGGACACGTGCGTGCGCCTGTGGGTCGAGGTCGTGCCGCTCGGTCCGTCCGTCGGTCATCGCACGTCGCTGGCGGGTGGCATCCAGTGCCCTTGGGGCGTCACGCCATGAGTGTCGTCTTCATGCCGGAGTCCGATCCGCCACGCTGGACAGACCGCGCCGGCCTGACGCTGCTCGATCTCCTCGTGGCCACCTGTGTGGCGCTGGCGACGATCGCGGCCGTGGGGATGGCGCTGCCGCCGGTCCTCGACGTGGCGCGCGCCGTGCCCGAGGCCACGGACCTGCAGCAGCGGGCGCGTGCCACCGAAGTCGTGCTTGCCGGCCTCATCGGCAGCGCCGGCGCTGGCGCCGACCTGCTGGGCCACGGGCCCCTGCCGCAGGCCGTCCCCGCCGTGTGGCCCCGCCGTGTCCTCGTTGGCGCCGACGCGCCCGACACGGCATGGGCGGATCGCCTGTCGCTCTGGCAGGTCGAGGCCCGTGCGGCGCAGGCACCGGTCGCCAGCGCCATCGCCGCAGGGACCCAGTCGGTCTCGATCGTCTGGCATCCGGCGTGCGGCACGCATCCCTCCTGCGGCTTCCGGCCGCGGGACCTCGTTCTCGTCCATGGCCGGAACGGCGCGATGGTGGTCACCAGCCTCGCCGACGTGCAGGGCCTGCTGCTCACGCTGGCAACGCCGCCTGACCAGACCATCGACCTGCCCGCCACCGCCGCGGCGCTCACTGCCCGGACCCTCAGCCTCGACGCCGCTCGTCGTCAACTGCGGCGTGCAGACGATGACGGGACCTGGCAACCGGTCACAGACGATGTGGTGGGGATGCGGGTGAGGTACTACGGCAATGCGGCGGCACCGAGGTGGCCGGCCGTGCCGGGCGTGGACACCTGCGCCGTCGCCGCCGATGGCCTGCCGAAGCTCGGGCTGCTGGGCCCAGTGCCTGGCCCGCCGGTGGAACTGACCGCGGCGGACTTCATCGACGGGCCGTGGTGTGGATCGGGCCGGTGGCGCTTCGACGCCGACCTGTTGCGGGTGACGGCAGTCCGCGTCGCCCTGCGTCTGCAGGCCTCGTCCGCGGCCGTGCGCGGGGCGTCGGTCGAGTGGTTTGCGCAGCCCGGCGAGGCACGCCGGGCCGGACAGGAGGTGCGTGATGTGGAACTCGACGTGTTCGTGGCCGCGCCGAATCTCTCACGCGCGCAGTGATCGAGGGATCGCCTTGCCGGGCGTGTTGCTGTTGGCCGCCTTCCTGGTGGGCGTGACCGGGTGGCTCGTCGGCCACGTGCGCACGGACCTGGCGTTGGCGTCGGCGCAGGAGGACGCGACCACCGGCGTGCTGGTCGCGGATGCCGCTCTCCAGGCCGCAGCCGCAGCGCTCGGAGACCAGGTCGACTGGACGCAGGTCGCCGCCCTCGCGCCACCCGTGGCCTGTCCGGGCGTGCCGGCGGCGCTGGCCTCGCTGGACGAGCCGACCGAGCGGGCCTGGCTGCAGGCCGAGGTGGATGCGGGCAGTCGGTGGGCGGCGGATACGCCACAGTGGCAACTGCTGTGGGTGTGTCATGGTCCGGGCGTCCTCGGGCACTGGGCGGGGCGCGGCGCGGTGCCCGCGGTGGCTGTCTGGGTGGCCGACGAACCGGAGGGCGACGGCCAGCCCCTCGTCAGCACGAATCAACGCCTCCTGCTCGCCTCGGTGGCCCGGGTGGCCGGCGACGCGCGGGGCGCCGTGAGTGCCACCGTGGTGCGTCAGGCGCCGGGCGCCCCCGTCGAGCTGGCCGCGTGGAGGGCCTCGCCGGGGTGGTGACTCAACCCGTGGCGATTTTGGCCGATCATCCGTGGAAGGACTGCCCGGGGCACGGCTCGCCCCGGTGACACAGGAGGCGTGCGATGACTGGACGGATCGCCGGCGTACTGGCCGGCATTCTCGTGGGCGTGATGGCAGGACCGGCGACGGCGCAGTCGCTCGGCGATGTCGCGCGTCAGGAGGCGGCGCGCCGGGAGCAGGTCAAGGCGGGCAGCAAGGTCTTCACCAATGCGGATCTGCCGCCCTCGGCAGTCCTGGCCCCCGCCCGCGACACGACATCAGCGGGCGACGAGGCGCCGGCCCCC